>NZ_VEJN01000011.1:0-142561 GCF_007678615.1 Pseudomonas sp. DE0157 | reverse complement strand
GGCCTGAGTCCGATACAATTTCGGACCCACGCGCTGGCCCCATAGCGCTCACTGTCCAACTTTTGGGGGTCAGTTCAGAACCGGGTGAAATTGGTAGTCAGCCGGCGATCCGCCTTGTTGCTGGATCAGATAGCGAACTTCCGGCCAGTAGCCGAGCACCAGGCGCAGTCGGCCCAAGCGCTGCATCTGCAGCAGGTTGGCGGTGGCCTGGGTGCCGTAGTGCCGGCTGACGGCGGCATCTGGCAGGTTGCTCAGCGTAGCGTCGATCACAGCCCCATAACTGCGCTCTGCCACTACACCGAGGCGTAGCGATGGGTCGCTCAGCAGGCCTTGAAGATCGACCTCATCACCGTCGAGGTGGGGCGCCACCAAGGCGTGGTTCTGCTTGTGCACGACCAGGCCGCTGGTTTGCACGCCCAGCAACGGGATGGAAAAGCGTACATAGCGGGCGCGCTCGGCGGTCCATAGCAGCATCGGGTCACAGGTCAGGCTGCTGCTGTCCTGCAGCATCTGCAAGCCACGCGCACGATTGACCCGCACGATGCTGTGCGCATATTCGGGCATCTGCTGGATCAGCTGCGGTAACAGCTGGTCGATCACCCCATGACCTTTTTCCGGGCCGTCGGATACGCTGAACGGTGGCAGATCACGCACCAGCCACAGCAGCCGCTCCTGAGCGCTTGAGGGCACGCTGAGCAGTGCAGCCAGTACGGCGCCCGTCCATGCCAACCTGGCGGGGCGCAGGCAATGGGATAGCGACAGGCTCAGACAGCGCCCGCCTGGCGCAGGGCAGCGATGGCGGCCGCATCATAGCCCAGCTGGCCCAGCAGCTCGTCGGTGTGTTCGCCCAGTGCCGGCCCGACCCAGTCGGCAGAGCCCGGGGTGCCGGACAGCTTGGGGACGATGCCCGGCATGCGGAACGCCTTGCCATCGGGCAGGCGCGCCTGCAGGAACATCTCGCGCGCCAGGTACTGAGGGTCGCTGAACATGTCTTCAGCCGAGTAGATGCGGCTGGCCGGCACCTGGGCTGCGGTCAGGGCCTGCATCAGCTGTTCCAGCGGCAATCCGTTGGCCCAGCGATCGATGACCCCGTACAGCTCATCGCGGCGCAGGTCTCGCCCGTCATTGGTGGCCAGGCTCGGGTCCTCGGCCAGGTCGCTACGGCCGAGAGCCACCATCAGACGCTTGAAGATCGCATCGCCATTGGCGCCGATCTGCACATGCTTGCCGTCCGCGCTGGTATGGATGGAGGAGGGCGTGATGCCCGGCATGATATTGCCCGTGCGCTCGCGGATGAAACCGAAGACGTCGAACTCCGGCACCATGCTCTCCATCATGGCGAAGATGGCCTCGTACAGCGCCACGTCGACCACCTGGCCAAGCCCCCCGTTGACCTCGCGATGACGCAGGGCCATCAGTGCGCCGATCACCGCCCACAACGCTGCAATGGAGTCGCCGATGGAAATACCGGTGCGCACGGGGGGGCGATCCTCGAACCCCGTGATGTAGCGCAAACCACCCATGGACTCGCCCACTGCGCCGAAGCCCGGCTGCTCCTTCATCGGCCCGGTCTGACCGAAGCCTGATAGACGCAGCATGACCAGCCGCGGGTTGAGCGCATGCAGCACGTCCCAGCCAAAGCCAAGCTTTTCAAGCACGCCCGGACGGAAGTTTTCGATCAGGATATCCGCCTCGGCAAGCAGCTTGCGCAGGACCTCGCGCCCGTCGGGGTGCTTGAGATTGAGGGTAAGCGAGCGCTTGTTGCGCGCCTGCACGAACCACCACAGCGAGGTGCCCTCGTAAAGTTTGCGCCACTTGCGCAACGGGTCGCCGCCGTCGGGCGATTCCACCTTGACCACCTCGGCGCCGAATTCGGCGCAGATGCGCGCCGCGAATGGCCCGGCGATCAAGGTGCCGAGCTCGACCACTTTAAGGCCGGCGAGGGGTTTGCTTGACGTCGACATGGGGCATCCGTGGCAGCTGAAGAGCGGTGTTTTTATCACAGCTGCGATGCGGCAGATACTGCCGCGGCGCAACCGGGGACTGGATCGGTTAGACTGTGCGACTTTTCTTCAGGCAAGAAGCACCCCGACCATGGCCCAGCCGTCCACCACCTACAAATTCGAACTGAACCTGACCGACCTCGACCGCAATGTGTACGAGAACGTCAAGCAGACCATCGCGCGGCACCCTTCGGAAACCGAGGAGCGTATGGCGGTTCGTCTGTTGGCCTATGCGCTGTGGTACAACGAAAACCTGACATTCGGTCGGGGCCTGTCGGACGTCGATGAGCCGGCGCTGTGGGAAAAAAGCCTGGACGACCGTGTGCTGCATTGGATCGAAGTAGGCCAGCCAGATGCCGATCGCCTGACCTGGTGCTCGCGCCGTACCGAACGCACCAGCCTGCTGGCCTACGGTAGCCTGCGGGTGTGGGAAGGCAAGGTAGTGAGCGCGGTGAAGAACCTCAAGAACCTCAGCATCGCGGCCGTGCCCCAGGAGGTGCTCGAAACCCTGGCCACCGACATGCCCCGCAGCATCAAATGGGATGTGATGATCAGCGAAGGCACGGTGTTCGTGACCGATGACCGTGGCCAGCACGAAGTGCAATTGCAGTGGCTGCTGGGGGAGCGCGGCTGAACCTTCCCATGCGTATCGAACCCCGCCCGCTGCCCCCGACCCTGCCGTTTCTTGGCAACCTGCCACCCTTGCTGACGCGCCTGTACGCCGCCCGTGGCGTGCAAAGCGAGGCCGAACTGGACAAAAGCCTGGCGCGCCTGCTGCCCTACCAGCAGCTCAAAGGCATCGACGCGGGCGTCGACCTGCTGCTGCAGGCCATCGACCAAGGCCAGCGCATTCTGATCGTCGGTGACTTCGATGCCGATGGCGCCACGGCCAGTACCGTCGGCGTGCTGGGTTTGCGCCTGCTCGGTGCGGCCCACGTGGACTACCTGGTGCCCAACCGCTTCGAGTACGGATACGGCCTCACGCCGGAAATCGTCGAAGTGGCATTGCAGCGCCAACCACAGCTGCTGGTCACGGTAGACAACGGGATCTCCAGCGTCGACGGCGTCGCGGCGGCGAAGGCGGCTGGCCTCAAGGTGCTGGTGACCGACCACCACCTGCCCGGCGAGGCGCTGCCGGACGCCGATGCCATCATCAACCCCAACCAGCCAGGCTGCCCGTTTCCGAGCAAGTCGCTGGCAGGGGTCGGGGTGATTTTCTACGTCCTCATGGCCCTGCGCGCGCGCTTGCGCAGCCTGGGCCGCTACGACACCCAGCCGCAGCCGAACATTGGCGAACTGCTGGACCTGGTTGCCCTGGGCAGTGTTGCCGACGTGGTGCCGCTGGACGCCAACAATCGCATCCTGGTGCATCAGGGTCTGGAGCGCATTCGTGCCGGACGCGCCCGGCCTGGCCTCAAGGCGATTGTGGAGGTGGCCAAGCGCGACCACCGGCGCATCACCTCCACCGACCTGGGTTTCATTCTGGGCCCGCGGTTGAACGCCGCAGGGCGCCTGGACGACATGAGCCTGGGTATCGAGTGCCTGCTCTGCGAGGATCCTGCCCTGGCGTTGGACATGGCCCAGCAATTGGACGGCCTGAACCAGGACCGCAAGTCTATCGAGCAGGGCATGCAGCGCGAGGCGCTGGCCCAGTTGCGGGACTTGCCGGTCGAGTCGATGCCCTATGGGCTGTGCCTGTTCGATGCAGAGTGGCACCAGGGCGTCATTGGCATCCTCGCCTCTCGCCTCAAGGAACGCTATCACCGCCCGACCATCGCCTTCGCCGATGCCGGCGACGGCATGCTCAAGGGCTCTGCGCGCTCGGTGCCGGGGTTTCACATCCGCGATGCGCTCGATGCGGTGGCCGCGCGCCATCCACAGCTAATCAGCAAGTTCGGTGGCCATGCCATGGCGGCAGGGCTGTCCTTGCCCGAAGCCAACTACCCCGCGTTCGCCGAGGCTTTCGACCAGGAGGTGCGCCGCCAGCTGTGCGAGGACGACCTCACCGGGCGGCTGCTGTCCGATGGTAGCCTGGCGGTGGAAGAATTCCACCTGGACCTGGCCAAGGCGCTGCGCCAAGCCGGGCCTTGGGGGCAGCATTTTCCGGAGCCGCTGTTCCACGGCGTGTTCCAGCTGGTCGAACAACGCGTGGTGGGTGAGCGTCATTTGAAAGTCGTGCTCAAGAGTGAGTGCGGCACGGTGCGCCTGGACGGCATCGCCTTCGGTATCGACCGCGAGGTTTGGCCCAACCCGACCGTGCGCTGGGTGGAGCTGGCCTACAAGCTGGATGTGAACGAGTTTCGCGGCAATGAAAGCGTGCAACTGATGATCGCCCACATGGAGCCGCGCTGAGCCAGGAGCTGTGTGAAAAAAATTCGAAAAGAGGTCAGGCTGTATTCAACGCAGCCTCACCGCGTATCAAGGCTTTTTACGCAACGCCCAGGGCATCGCGGCCAAACCCCATGGAACCTTCCCCCTACCTAATCTGGTCTAGTCTGAACACAGACCGGTACCGGGCCAGGGATGCGTGGTTGACTGCCCGGGCCGGATCACTTTGCAGCCATTGGGAGGTGCCCTCATGAGCATGCTGCTCGAGCCTTACACCCTGCGTCAGCTGACCCTGCCGAACCGCATCGCCGTATCACCGATGTGCCAGTATTCCTCGGTCGATGGCCTGGCCAACGACTGGCACCTCGTGCATCTGGGCAGCCGTGCCGTCGGCGGGGCGGGCCTGGTCGTCACCGAGGCCGTGGCAGTCACGGCCGACGGTCGTATCACCGCTGAAGACCTTGGCCTGTGGGACGACGCGCAGATCGCCCCCTTGCAGCGCATCACCCGTTTCATCACCGCCCAAGGGTCAATCCCGGGTATCCAGCTCGCCCATGCCGGGCGCAAGGCCAGTACCTACCGCCCGTGGCTGGGCAAGCATGGCAGCGTCACGTTGGAGGAGGGCGGCTGGCAGCCGGTGGGGCCGTCGAAGATCGCGTTCGATCCTGAGCACACCGTGCCCAGTGAGCTGACCCATGCGCAGATCCAGGAAGTAGTGCAGGCCTTTGTCGCCTCGGCCAAGCGCGCGCTGGAGGCGGGTTTCAAAGTGGTCGAAGTGCACGCGGCCCACGGTTACCTGCTGCACCAGTTCCTGTCGCCGCTTAGCAATCAGCGTCAGGATGAATACGGCAGCTGTTTCGAGAACCGTATCCGCCTGACCTTGCAGGTGGTCGAAGCGGTTCGTGCGGTCTGGCCGGCCGAGTTGCCATTGTTCGTGCGGGTGTCGGCCACCGACTGGGTCGAAGATGGTTGGAACCCGGACGAAACCGTCGAGCTGGCCCGACGCCTGCGTATGCTTGGCGTGGACCTGATCGATGTGTCTTCGGGCGGCACGTCCAGCAATGCCGAGATCCCGACCGGCCCTGGCTACCAGACCCGCTTTGCCGAGCGCGTGCGCAAGGAGTCGGAAATGGCCACGGGCACCGTGGGCATGATCACCGAGCCGGCCCAGGCCGAGCATATTCTGCGCACAGGCCAGGCCGACCTGATTTTCCTGGCCCGGGAGCTGCTGCGCGACCCGTACTGGCCGCTGCATGCAGACGACGACCTGGGCGGCCACCAGGCCACCTGGCCGGCGCAATATCAGCGGGCCACCAGCCGGTCGAGCCCCATTCACGAATCGGACCTGCGCGACTAAGCGGCCCCTGATGCCGGCGGCGGGCTTCTAGGCACCGGCAAGCCGCCGCCGGCCTGCGACGATGCAACATCTGGAAGCAAATCCTCTGTGGCGTGATGTGGGGCAAGTCTTACTCTGGCTGCTGACTTCCCTGATGTGGAGATGCGCATGATGAATACCCGGGGTTTGCTTGATCAATTGCTCAAATCCGGCCAGCAGCTGCTAGAGAAGCAGGCGGGCGGGGCCAAGACGGGTACAGGCGCCGGCGGGCTCGGCGGGTTGCTGTCAGGCGCAGGTGGCGGCCTGCTTGGCGGCGGTGCGCTGGGTGTATTGCTCGGCAGCAAGAAAGCCCGCAAGTTTGGCGGCAAGGCGCTCACCTACGGGGGCCTTGCCGCGCTTGGCGTGCTTGCCTACAAGGCCTATGGCAACTGGCAGGCGCAGCAGGCCAACCAACAGGCCCCTACACCAGAGCCGCAGACGGTGGACCGCGTACCTGCGGCCCAGGTGGAGCAGCACAGCCAGGCGGTGCTGCGCGCACTGGTCGCTGCGGCCAAGGCGGACGGTCATGTGGATGAGCGCGAGCGTGCGCTGATCGAGGGTGAGTTCACCCGCCTGGACGGTGACCGTGAAGTGCAGCAGTGGCTGCATGCGGAGCTCGACAAGCCGCTGGACCCGGCCGAGGTGGCCCGGGCCGCCCAGACGCCGGAAATCGCTGCCGAGATGTACCTGGCCAGCGTGATGATGGTCGACCAGGAAAACTACATGGAGCGTGCTTACCTGGACGAACTGGCGCGCCAGCTGGGGTTGGCCCACGGGTTGCGCGAGGAGCTGGAAAAGCAGGCGCGGCAGGGATAAGCCGCGCGTGCAGCTTGGCCCAATCGGGAGGATCACTGCGGTGGCGGGGCGTTCTGTCAGAATTTGACGCGCAATTCTGTAGGACGCCTGGGCTATACTTCGGCAATTTTTCCTGCTCGTAGTGAATCCCTGAGGGCTGAATGTGAAGAACTGGACGTTGCGCCAACGGATCCTGGCAAGTTTCGCCGTGATCATCGCCATCATGCTGCTGATGATCGTGGCGGCCTATTCACGCCTGGTGACCATCGAATCTGCCGAGCAGGAAGTTGGGGCCGACAGCATTCCGGGGGTCTACTACAGCTCGATGATCCGCAGCGCATGGGTGGACAGTTACGTCACCAGCCAGCAGTTGGTCGGGCTTTCTGACCGGCGCGAGATCAGCTCAGCCGACATCGAACTCTTCAAGAGTTTCGAAGACCGGCTCAAGCAACACATGGCCAGTTACCAGACCACCATTCGCGATGGCGAGGACCAGGCCCGCTTCGACGCCTTCGTGAAGCTCGAACAAGCCTACATGCAGAACGTCAATCAGGTGCTCGATGCGTATCGAGAACGCAATTATGCCGAAGCCCAGCGCTTGATCGCCCAAGTGCTGACCCCCACCTGGGTCGAAGGGCGCAAGCACCTGAACGAGGTGATCGAACAGAATCGCTTGGCCGCCGACGCCGCCACCCGGGAAATCGTCAGCGCGGTGAACACGGCCAAGGGCAGCATGGTCGTGTCGCTGTTGCTGGCCATCGTGGCTGCCGGTATCTGTGGCCTGCTACTGCTGCGCGCCATTACCTCGCCCATGAGCCTCATCGTGACTGCGCTGGACAGGCTTCGCTCGGGTGACCTGAGCATGCGCCTGAACCTGGACCGCCAGGACGAGTTCGGTGCGGTTCAGGGCGGTTTCAATGAAATGGCCGAGGCCCTGGCCAATCTTGTGGCACAGGCGCAGCGCTCGTCGGTGCAGGTCACCACCTCGGTGACAGAAATCGCGGCCACCTCCAAGCAGCAGCAGGCTACCGCCACCGAGACGGCTGCGACCACGACCGAAATCGGTGCCACGTCGCGTGAAATCGCCGCCACGTCCCGCGACCTGGTGCGCACCATGACCGAAGTCACCTCGGCCGCCGATCAGGCGTCGAGCCTGGCCGGCTCCGGCCAGCAGGGGCTGGCGCGCATGGAAGAAACCATGCACCAGGTCATGGGTGCGGCCGACCTGGTCAACGCCAAGCTGGGCATTCTCAACGAGAAGGCCAGCAACATTACCCAGATGGTCGTCACCATCGTCAAGGTGGCCGACCAGACCAACCTGCTGTCGCTCAACGCGGCGATCGAAGCCGAGAAGGCCGGGGAATATGGCCGCGGTTTCGCCGTAGTGGCCACCGAAGTGCGCCGCCTGGCCGACCAGACGGCGGTGGCGACCTATGACATCGAGCAGATGGTGCGTGAGATCCAGTCGGCCGTGTCGGCCGGGGTCATGGGCATGGACAAGTTTTCCGAAGAGGTGCGCCGCGGCATGTTCGAGGTTCAGCAGGTCGGTGAGCAACTGAGCCAGATCATCCATCAGGTCCAGGCACTGGCGCCGCGGGTACTGATGGTCAACGAGGGCATGCAGGCCCAGGCCACCGGTGCCGAGCAGATCAACCAGGCGCTGGCGCAATTGAGCGACGCCAGTACCCAGACTGTGGAGTCGCTGCGCCAGGCCAGTTTTGCCATCGACGAGCTGAGCCAGGTCGCCGCCGGCCTGCGCGGCGGCGTGTCGCGCTTCAAAGTCTGAAGACGATGATCGACATGCAACCGCGCGCCGTGCCGGCAGGCCACGACAACGGCGCGCTGTACCTGCAGTTTCACCTGGGTGACCAGCGTTTTGCCCTGTCCGTGCAGGAGGTAATCAAGGTGCTGCCCCGTCAGCCTCTCAAGCCAGTGCTGCAAGCGCCGCATTGGGTGGCGGGCATTCTTGCCCACCGTGGCCAGTTGGTGCCGGTGGTGGACTTGGCTGCCTTGTGCATAGGGCGGCCGGCGCTGCAACGTACCAGTACCCGCCTGGTGCTGGTGCGCTATCGCAGCGCACTGCAACTGGGCCTGATTCTGGAGCACGCCACCGAAACCCTGCGCTGCCGTGCTGATGAATTCAAACCCTATGGCGTGGACAATGACCCCGCACCTTACCTGGGGCCGGTCCGCCAGGATGCCCAGGGGCTGGTGCAGCGCATCGAGGTCGACCAGGTGCTGCCCGAGGCCGTGCACCGTGTGCTGTACCCTGACGCACAGGGCGGGACCTGCGCATGAACGAGCGGCATTTCTTTCATTTTCTGCGTGAGCGCATAGGTTTGGACGTCGAGTCGGTGGGCGCATCGATGGTCGAGCGTGCCCTGCGTCAGCGCAGCGCGGCGCTGGGTGCCAGCGGTCTGGACGACTACTGGCTGCGCCTGCAGCAATCGCCGGCCGAGCAACAGGCGCTGATCGAAGCGGTCATCGTGCCGGAGACATGGTTCTTCCGCTACCGCGAGTCCTTCACTGCCCTGGCAAGCCTTGCGCACAAACGCCTGGCCGAATTGGCCGCCGCTCGCCCTCTGCGCTTGCTCAGCCTGCCTTGTTCGACAGGGGAAGAGCCCTATTCGCTGGCGATGGCGCTGCTCGATGCCGGCATCGCCCCGGCATCCTTCCTGATCGACGGTATGGACATCAGCCCTGCCTCGGTGGCCAAGGCCAGCCAGGGTCTTTACGGGCGCAACGCGTTTCGTGGCGACGACCTGGGTTTTCGCGAACGGTACTTCGATGCCATCGACGAGGGCCATCGTGTGCATGACCGTGTGCGCCAGCAAGTGACCCTGCACGTCGGCAATGTCCTTGATCCGGCATTGGCCAGCCGGGAGGGCCTCTACGACTTCGTGTTCTGCCGCAACCTGCTGATTTATTTCGATGTACCCACCCAGCAACGGGTGTTCGAAACCCTCAAGCGCCTGCTTCACCCCCAAGGCGTGCTGTTCATCGGGCCCGCCGAAGGCAGCCTGCTGGCTCGCCTTGGTATGCGTCCGGTGGGCATTGCCCAGTCTTTTGCCTATGTGCGCCAAGACGATATGGCTCAGCAACGACCGGCGCCGGCCGTGCCGATTCAACGCGAACCCATCAAGCCGTTGACCGGCTACCGGCCGACCAATGTCCCCCTGCCACGCATGCGCGGGTCTCTTGGGCCTGTGCCTGACCGGCAGGCCGTCGAAGCTACCGGGCTCGGTGCCCGCGAATTGCTGGCAAGCATTGCCGAGCATGCCAATGCCGGCAACAGCCAGCAGGCGCGTGATGCCTGCCAGCGTTACCTGCGCCAGTACCCCCCGTCGGCCCAGGTGTACTATTGGTTGGGTCTGCTCAGCGACACCGAAGGTGATTTACAACAAGCGCAGGTTCACTACCGCAAGGCGCTGTACCTTGAGCCGCAGCACCCCGAAGCGCTCGTTCACCTGGCCGCGCTCTTGCAGGCCCAGGGTGACCAGGCCGGGGCCCAGCGTCTGCAAAGCCGTGCCATGCGTGCGGGTCGGGAGGCCGACCGATGAACGATGAGGCTGTGACCGACCTGCTCGCCGAAACCGATGTGCGCATCGATGACTGCTGGAATCGCATCGGCGTGCATGGCAACAAGCAATGCCCGCTGCTTGAGCGTCATGTCCATTGTCGCAACTGCGAGGTGTACGCCGCCGCGGCCACGCGTCTGCTGGACCGCTACGCACTGGTGCAGGACACCGACGCACAGCCGGACCTGGAAGCGGTCGAGCAGGCCTGTACAGGGCGCTCGATGCTGTTGTTCCGCCTGGGGGAGGAGTGGCTGGCGTTGCCTACGGCATGCCTGACCGAAATCGCGCCCTTGCAGGCCGTGCATTCGCTACCCCATCAGCGCTCGCGCGTGCTGTTGGGCGTTGCCAATGTGCGGGGTGCCCTGGTGCCGTGCCTGTCGTTGCAGGAGCTGCTGGGTACCCCTGGCGGTGCGACTGAACAGCGCAACAATCGGGGCTTGCCACGCATGCTGATCCTGGCAGCCGAGGGTGGCCCGGTGGTCATGGCCGTCGAGGAAATCGATGGTATCCACCGGCTTGATCGGCCCACGGACCTTGCTCACGACGCCATGCGCTTCACGGCAGCGGTGCTGCAATGGCGCGGGCGCAGCGTGCGTGTGCTGGATGAGCAACAGCTGTTGTCTGCCGTACAGCGGAGCCTGCCATGACCCCTGAGCAAATGCGCGACGCCTCGTTGCTCGAACTGTTCAGCCTTGAAGCCGAGGCCCAGACGCAGGTACTCAGCGCCGGGCTTCTGGCCCTGGAGCGCAACCCTACCCAGGCCGACCAGCTGGAAGCCTGCATGCGCGCAGCCCATTCCCTTAAAGGGGCTGCACGCATCGTTGGCGTGGATGCCGGTGTCAGCGTTGCGCACGTGATGGAGGACTGCCTGGTGGCGGCCCAGGAAGGCCGCCTGCGCCTGAGCGCTGAGCACATCGACGCGCTGCTGCAGGGCACCGACCTGTTGATGCGCATTGCAACGCCCAGCGACACAGCCGCCCAGGACGATGTGCCTGGCTTCCTGGTGCTGATGGCCGCCGTATTGGAGCCCGGGAGGCAGGGCGCTGCACCTGCCGCCCCCGCGCAGGCCCGTCCACCGATGGCGCCACCGCCGGTTGCGAGCCAGACACCGACCGCGCCGCCTGCACCGGCGTCTGAGCCGCCCGCCGATGCCGAGCCTGCGCCACGTCGCAAGGCCGGCAAGCGCACGGTCGAAGGGGGCGAGCGGGTACTGCGAGTGACCGCCGACAGGCTCAACAGCCTGCTCGACCTGTCCAGCAAGTCCCTGGTTGAAACCCAGCGTCTCAAGCCCTACCTGGCCACCTTGCAGCGCCTCAAGCGCATGCATGGCCAGGGCATGCAGGCGCTCGATGGCTTGCGCCTGCAACTCGAAGACAGCGGCCAGGGGAACGAGGTACTCGAAGCCTTGGCCCAGACTCAACGCTTGTTGGCCGAGACCCAGCAGATCCTGCGTCAGCAAGCGGCCGATCTGGACGAATTCGGCTGGCAGGCCAGCCAGCGCGCGCAACTGCTCTACGACACCGCCCTGGCCTGCCGCATGCGCCCGTTTGCCGATGTGCTGGCCGGGCAGAGCCGCATGGTGCGCGACCTGGGGCGCGCCCTGGGCAAACCGGTGCGCCTGGTCATCGAAGGCGAGAAAACCCAGGTCGATCGTGACGTGCTGGAAAAGCTCGAGGCTCCGCTGACCCACTTGCTGCGTAACGCGGTCGATCATGGCATCGAACTGCCAGACAGGCGGCTGTTGGCGGGCAAGCCCGAAGAGGGGCTGATCCGCCTGCGCGTCTCGCACCATGCCGGGATGCTGAGCCTTGAGCTGATGGACGACGGTGCCGGTGTGGACCTGGATCGCCTGCGTGCCAGCATTGTCGAGCGTGCCCTGTCTCCAGCCGAAACCGTCGCGCGCATGAGTGACGATGAATTGCTCACGTTCCTCTTCCTGCCAGGCTTCAGCCTGCGGGACACGGTGACCGAAGTGTCCGGGCGGGGTGTAGGGCTTGACGCCGTGCAGCACATGATTCGCGAATTGCGCGGGGCGATCGAACTGACCCAGACGCCCGGGCTGGGGTGCAGCTTCCACCTGCAGGTACCGCAGACCTTGTCGGTCGTGCGCAGCCTGGTCGTGGAAGTCGGCGGGGAAGCCTATGCCTTCCCCCTGGCGCATATCGAACACACCCTGGCGGTGGATGCCAACGACATCGTGCAGATTGAAGGGCGGCAGCATTTCTGGCATGACGGCCAGCACATCGGTCTCGTAGCGGCCAGCCAGTTGCTGCACCGGCCGGCCGGGCAAACCGACCAGGACAGCCTGCGGGTCGTGGTCATCCGCGAGCGCGAGCGCTTGTACGGCGTGGCCGTCGAGCGCCTGATCGGTGAGCGGGTGCTGGTGGTGATGCCGCTCGATCCGCGTCTGGGCAAAGTGCAGGACATTTCTTCAGGGGCGCTGCTGGACGACGGTTCGGTGGTGCTGATCGTCGATGTGGAGGACATTCTGCGCTCGGTCGACAAACTGCTCAGCACCGGCACGCTCGAGCGCGTCGAGCGCGGCGGTGCCGGCGTCTCTGGTCTGGCGCGCAAACGCGTACTGGTCGTCGACGACTCGCTGACGGTGCGCGAGCTGCAGCGCAAGCTGCTGGGCAATCGCGGCTACGACGTCGCAGTGGCGGTCGATGGCATGGATGGCTGGAATGCCCTGCGCGGCGACGATTTCGACTTGCTGATCACCGACATCGACATGCCGCGCATGGACGGCATTGAATTGGTCACCCTGGTGCGCCGTGACCAGCGCCTGCAATCGCTGCCTGTCATGGTGGTTTCCTACAAGGATCGGGAGGAAGACCGACGGCGTGGCCTGGATGCCGGGGCCGACTACTATTTGGCTAAAGCCAGTTTCCACGACGATGCGTTGCTCGATGCTGTAGTCGAACTGATCGGAGGTGCTCACGGATGAAGATCGCCATCGTCAATGACATGCCCTTGGCAGTGGAGGCCTTGCGACGCGCCGTCGCGCTGGAACCTGCCCATGAAGTGGTGTGGGTAGCCAGCAACGGTGCCGAAGCCGTGCAACGCTGCCAGGAACAGCAGCCGGACCTGATCCTGATGGACTTGATCATGCCGGTGATGGATGGCGTGGAAGCGACTCGCCGGATCATGGCCGATACCCCGTGCGCCATCGTCATCGTCACGGTCGATCGCAAGCAGAATGTGCACCGGGTATTCGAAGCCATGGGGCATGGCGCACTGGATGTGGTCGATACACCGACGCTGGGCGCTGGCGACGCCCGTGAAGCCGCCGCGCCATTGCTGCGCAAGATTCTCAACATCAGCTGGCTGATTGGCCAGCAGCGCCCGCCGACGCCTAGGCCGGTTGCCGCACCGCTGCGTGAAGCAAGCCAGCGACGAGGGTTGGTGGCTATCGGTTCATCAGCAGGTGGCCCGGCGGCCCTGGAGGTACTGCTCAAAGGGGTGCCAGCAGGGTTTCCGGCCGCGATCGTGCTGGTTCAGCATGTGGATCAGGTCTTTGCCGCCGGCATGGCCGAATGGCTCAGCAGTGCAGCCGGGCTGCCAGTGCGCCTGGCACGCGAAGGGGAGCCACCGCAACCTGGCCAGGTGCTGTTGGCCGGAACCAACCACCATCTGCGTCTGCTACAGAACGGGCAACTGGCCTACACTGCCGAACCGGTCAATGAAATCTACCGCCCTTCGATCGACGTCTTCTTCGAAAGCGTGGTGCGCTACTGGTCAGGCGAGGCAGTGGGGGTGCTGCTCACCGGCATGGGGCGCGACGGAGCACAGGGGCTCAAGATGATGCGCCAACGGGGTTTTCTGACCATTGCCCAGGACCAGGCCAGCAGTGCTGTCTATGGCATGCCCAAGGCTGCTGCGGCGATCGATGCCGCAGTGGAAATCCGCCCGCTTGAAGGCATAGCCGGGCGTCTGACGGAAGTTTTTGCACAATGACGAAGTGTAACGAATCATGCCGCCTGGCCGGCCGTGTTCAGGTGACCAGCCATGAATGAGCTCCCCATCGAAGGGTTCGCCGCCGCCGATGAAAACTCGGCGATGGTGCTGCTGGTAGACGATCAGGCCATGATCGGCGAAGCCGTGCGGCGGGGCCTGGCCGATGAAGACAACATCGATTTTCATTTTTGCGCCGACCCGCACCAAGCGGTGCAGCAGGCCATGCGCATCAAGCCCACGGTAATTCTGCAGGACCTGATCATGCCTGGGCTCGATGGCCTGACGCTGGTGCGTGAGTACCGCAGCAACCCGGCCACCCAGGACATCCCGATCATCGTGCTGTCGACCAAGGAAGACCCGCTGGTCAAGCGCGCCGCGTTCGCGGCCGGGGCCAACGATTACCTGGTCAAACTGCCCGATACCATCGAGCTGGTGGCGCGCATTCGCTATCACTCGCGCTCCTACCTCACCTTGCTGCAGCGCGACGAGGCTTACCGCGCCCTGCGTGTCAGCCAGCAGCAGTTGCTCGATTCGAACCTGATGCTGCAACGGCTGATGAACTCCGATGGCTTGACGGGGCTGTCCAATCGACGCCATTTCGATGAGTACCTGGAGCTTGAGTGGCGACGGGCGATGCGCGAGCAGCAACAGTTGTCGTTGTTGATGATCGACGTCGATTATTTCAAGGCCTACAACGATACCTTTGGCCACCTGGCCGGAGACGAAGCGCTGCGGCGCGTGGCAGAGGCCATCCGTGGGTCGTGCTCGCGGCCCAGCGACCTTCCGGCCCGCTATGGCGGCGAGGAGTTTGCCCTGGTGTTGCCCAACACCTCCCCAGGTGGCGCCAGGCTGGTCGCCGAGAAACTGCGCCAGAGCGTGCTGGGCCTGGCGATCGAGCACATGGCACCGTCTGCCGGGTCGCACCTGACCGTCAGCGTGGGCTTGGCCACGCAGGTTCCGCCCATCGGCAGCCACTGCCGGCAATTGATCTCGGCGGCGGACAAGGGGCTGTACCAGGCCAAGAACGGTGGCCGCAACCAAGTGGGTGTCGCCTAGCAAGCCGGGGCAGGGGTGCACCTTTCTCGGCTGGCTGCACCCGGCGTCTGGTCGTCGACGACTGTCAGGCGGGTCTGCCGCCACGCGGCCGACTCGGTTATACTCGCAGGCTTTTCACCGAATTCGCACGAGTAGCCTGCCCATGGAAATCCAACCGATCCTGAACACCATCAAGGACCTCTCCGACCGCTCCCAGTCCATTCGGGGGTATCTTTGACTACGATCTCAAGCATGACCGCCTGATCGAAGTCAATCGCGAGCTGGAAGACCCCAACGTCTGGAACAAGCCTGAGTACGCCCAGGCCCTGGGCCGTGAGCGGTCCATGCTGGCGCAGGTCGTCGAGACCCTGGACAAACTGTCCAACGGGTTGGCTGACTGCAAGGACCTGCTGGACATGGCCGTCGAAGAGGGCGACGAAGGCGCTGTCGGCGACGTCGTGACCGAACTGCAAGGCCTGGAAGAACACCTGGCCCAGCTCGAGTTCCGTCGCATGTTCAGCGGCGAGATGGACATGAACAACGCCTACCTCGACATCCAGGCCGGCTCCGGCGGGACCGAGGCGCAGGACTGGGCCAACATCCTGTTGCGCATGTACCTGCGCTGGGCCGACAAGCGGGGCTTCGACGCTACCATCATCGAACTCTCCGAGGGCGAGGTGGCTGGCATCAAGGGCGCCACCGTGCACATCAAGGGCGAGTACGCCTTCGGCTGGCTGCGCACCGAGATCGGCGTGCACCGCCTGGTGCGCAAGAGCCCGTTCGACTCTGGTGCCCGCCGCCACACCTCGTTCTCGGCCGTGTTCGTCTCGCCCGAAATCGACGACAAGGTCGAAATCGAGATCAACCCATCGGACTTGCGCATCGATACCTACCGCTCCTCGGGCGCCGGTGGCCAGCACGTCAACACCACCGACTCGGCAGTGCGTATCACCCACGTGCCGACCAACACCGTGGTGGCGTGCCAGAACGAACGCTCCCAGCATGCCAACAAGGACACCGCCATGAAAATGCTGCGGGCCAAGTTGTACGAGCTGGAGATGCAGAAACGCAATGCGGCCTCGCAGGCGCTGGAAGACAGCAAGTCGGACATTGGCTGGGGCCACCAGATCCGCTCCTACGTGCTGGACGACTCGCGCATCAAGGACCTGCGTACCGGCGTCGAACGCAGCGACTGCCAGAAAGTGCTGGACGGTGACCTTGACCAGTACCTGGAAGCGAGCCTCAAGCAGGGGCTGTAAGCCACACCCTATCGCCGCGCCACCGGCCCCTTGCCGGTAGCGCGCGCCCTGCCCGCCAAGGGCAACGAATACCTGATGGAAACAAAGACGACATGAGCGACCTGAAGACCGAATCGCAAGACCTGCAACAGGAAGAGAACGCCCTGATCGCCCTGCGCAAGGAAAAGCTTGCCGCAGAACGCGCCAAGGGCAATGCCTTCCCCAACGACTTCCGTCGCGACAGCTACTGCAACGACCTGCAGAAACAGTACGCGGACAAGACCAAGGAAGAGCTGGAAGCAGCCGCGATCCCGGTCAAGGTAGCGGGCCGTATCATGCTCAACCGTGGCTCGTTCATGGTCATCCAGGACATGACCGGCCGTATCCAGGTCTATGTCAACCGCAAGACCCTGCCCGAAGAAACCCTGGCTGCGGTCAAGACCTGGGACCTGGGCGACATCATCAGCGCCGAGGGCACCCTGGCCCGCTCGGGCAAGGGTGACTTGTACGTCGAGATGACCCAGGTGCGCCTGCTGACCAAGTCGCTGCGCCCGCTGCCCGACAAGCACCACGGCCTGACCGACACCGAGCAGCGCTACCGCCAGCGCTACGTCGACCTGATGGTCAACGAAGAAACACGCCACACCTTCCGCGTGCGCTCGCAGGTCATCTCGCACATTCGCAAGTTCCTCATCGAACGCGACTTCCTCGAAGTCGAGACGCCGATGTTGCAGACCATCCCGGGCGGCGCAGCGGCCAAGCCGTTCGAAACCCACCACAACGCCCTGGACATGGCCATGTTCCTGCGTATCGCGCCTGAGCTGTACCTCAAGCGTCTGGTCGTCGGTGGCTTCGAGAAGGTCTTCGAAATCAACCGCAACTTCCGCAACGAAGGGGTTTCGACGCGCCACAACCCTGAGTTCACCATGCTTGAGTTCTACCAGGCCTACGCCGACTACCGCGACAACATGGACCTCACCGAGGAACTGTTCCGCGAGCTGGCGCAGCTGGTGCTGGGCTCTACCGATGTGCCGTACGGCGACAAGGTGTTCCACTTCGGCGAGCCGTTCGTGCGTCTGTCGGTGTTCGACTCGATCCTCAAGTACAACCCCGAGCTGACCGCTGCCGACCTGCAGGATGTCGACCGCGCCCGCGACATCGCCCGCAAGGCAGGGGCCAAGGTGCTGGGCCATGAAGGCCTGGGCAAGCTGCAGGTGATGATTTTCGAAGAGCTGGTCGAGCACAAGCTGGAGCAGCCGCACTTCATTACCGAGTACCCGTTCGAGGTTTCGCCGCTGGCCCGTCGCAACGACGAGAACCCTGCGGTGACCGACCGTTTCGAACTGTTCATCGGCGGGCGCGAAATTGCCAACGCCTACTCCGAGCTCAACGATGCCGAAGATCAGGCCGATCGCTTCCTGGCCCAGGTGGCCGAGAAGGATGCCGGTGACGACGAGGCCATGCACTACGACGCCGACTTCGTGCGCGCGCTGGAATATGGCATGCCGCCAACGGCGGGCGAGGGCATCGGCATCGACCGCCTGGTGATGCTGCTGACCAACTCGCCATCGATCCGCGATGTGATCCTGTTCCCGCATATGCGTCCGCAGGCCTGAGTGAAGTCGAAAAAGCCGCCTTTTCAGGCGGCTTTTTCTTGCCCGAAGCTTTATGTTGTCATCACCGGCCCGCTCGCGATTCAATCCCTTGCCAAGTGAATCTACGATTCCAATGCCTGGGGCCAGATCGGACGCGAACGGGCATGCTCCGACCAGACACCGTACATGAGGTACTCCATGACAACCGCCATGGCTCAACAAGGGGCTGCCGGCATCGCCACCGCCGTTGCCGAAAGCGTGCGTTACCAGGGTCGCAAGACGGCCCGACAAGGCAGCGAACAGCGCCGCCAACTGATTCTGGACGCCGCCATGCGCATCGTGGTGCGCGATGGCGTTCGGGGCGTGCGACACCGTGCCGTCGCCGCAGAGGCAGGGGTACCGCTGTCGGCCACCACCTACTACTTCAAGGATATCGAGGACCTGCTCACCGACACGTTCGCCCAGTACGTCGAGCGCAGCGCCGCCTACATGGCCAAGCTCTGGCTCAACACCGAAGCGGTGCTGCGCCAACTGCTGGCCCAGGGCGACGGCAGCCCCCAGGCACGGGCAAAACTGGCCGATGAAGTGGCGCGCATGATGGCCGATTATGTGCAGCGCCAACTGCTCACCCGCCGCGATTTCATGATGGCCGAGCAGGCGTTTCGCCAGGAAGCGCTGTTGTGCCCGCGCCTGGCCGAGCTGGTGTGTGCCCACGAGCAGATTCTGCTGCACGGTACGCGCCAGCTGCTGCAAGTCGTTGGCTCGCGGCAGCCGGAACAGGATGCACAGATGTTGACGGCGATTATCGAGCAGATGGAATATCAGGGCCTGCTCAAGCACGCCGAGGCGCAGGCCGATGGGCCGATGCTGGCAATGCTTACCCGATACCTGCAGTTGGTGCTGGCGTCGGATTGAGCCCGACCTTTTCGAGGAAGAAAACCTGATGAAAGCCTGGCGTGTGGTGCTGTTGACGCTGTCATTCCTGATGCTGGGCGGTTGTCTGGTGACGTTTTCCGAACCGCTGCCAGGCAAGTCCTCGGCACCCAGGGGGCTTGTGGGCAGCTGGATCACCAAGGACGCCTGGGGCGAGCCGCTGAAGCTGGTCATCACGCGTGCCGACGCAGGGGCCTACAAGGCGGTAGCTACACCCAAGGGCAAATCTGCGCAGACCTATGTGTTCAACGTGGCCCAGCAGGGTAATCGCTGGTACCTGTCGGCGCGGGTGCCGGGCGAATTTGGGGGCAACTACGTGATCGGTGGTTTCGATATCGTCGATGGCAAGGAGCTGGTGGTCTATAACCTCGATGTGCAGCAAGTGCAGCAGGCCTTGGGCAGCAAGGAATTGAGCGGGCACAGCACCGAAGTGGCGCAGGACAACGGCGAGGGTGTGCTGGTGGACAGCCCGCCAGAGCGAGTCCTGGCCTACCTCAACGACCCCGCGAATTCGGACCTGTTCGTGGAGGCGGTGCGTTTCAAACGCGCTGGCAAGTGACAGGGCAGGTCTCGGGTGATTCGCGGGTGCGTCAACGGCGCGCGCCCACCCAGGCTGCTCGACACCTGAGTGGCCCGACACGAGCGGACATGGCTTGGCCTGACGGCCGATAAGGATTTCTTTGTGGACGAGTACCAGCAAACCATTCGCGCCCTGTCCGACCGTATCGTGGCCGCGCAAACGCCGATTCGCGTGCTCGATGCAGTCAAGTGGGACGATGGCATCCGCCGCGGCTTCTTCGAGGGCAAGGGCAAGGTGCCGCCTGCCGTGGACCGCGCCTATTATCAGGCGCGCTCACTTGGGTTCGACTCCAGCGCAGTGAAAGCGGAGTTCCAGGCCATCGAGCGTGACATCATCCGCCAGCTTGGCCAGTTCAGCCCCGTGGGGCAGATCATGAAACGCATGTGCCGCGAGTACCGCATGGTAGTGCGCATGCTCGAGGCCAGGGGCACGGAAGATTTCGGTCTGATTTCCCAGGAGCTGTACGGCGCTGCCTCCGACGTTTTCCATGCCGGTGACCCGACCCTGGCCGACCTTGGCCTGATGCTGTCGGACTACCTGAACAACATCGATGGGCGCGGCGACCTCAAGGACGAGCCGAAGAACCTGACGGCCAAGCAAGCGGTGGATATTCTCCAGTGCCGGTTGAACAAGGTGTTCGGCGAAGCCGAAGGGACCATCCGCGTGTTCGAGTCCGACGGCATCGTGGCCGATGCCGCCGCCGGTGCCGACTACATCAAGGTTCGTGCCGATGCCATGTTCAACGCGCGTGATGTACGGGCCTTGGAAGTCCACGAGGGGCTGGTGCATGTGGGCACCACACTCAACGGCCTGAACCAGCCCATCTGTACGTTCTTGGCCAAGGGCCCGCCTTCCTCGACGGTGACCCAGGAAGGCCTGGCCATCCTGATGGAAGTCATCGCTTTCGCCTCCTACCCCAGCCGCCTGCGCAAACTGACCAACCGGACCCGCGCCATACACATGGTCGAGGACGGTGCAGACTTCATGCAGGTGTACCAGTTCTTCCGAGAGCAGGGCTTCGACATGGGGCAGAGCTACAGCAACGCCAGCCGGGTATTCCGTGGGTCGGTGCCCAATGGCTTGCCATTTACCAAGGACTTGTCCTACCTCAAGGGCTTCATCATGGTTTACAACTACATTCAGTTGGCCGTGAAGAAGGGCAAGCTGGAGCAAATACCGCTGCTGTTCTGCGGCAAGACCACCCTCGAAGACATGCGCACCCTGCGCCAGCTCGTCGAGGAGGGCCTGGTGGAGCCGCCCAAGTACCTGCCTGAGCAATTCCGCGACCTGAACGCCTTGTCGGCCTGGATGTGCTTTTCCAACTTCCTCAACCACCTGAGCCTGGACCGTATTGAAACCGACTACGCGAACATCCTTTAACGGGCTGCGCCTGCTGACGGCAGGCATGCTGCTGGTGCTGCTGGGCGGGTGCAGCGGCTTGCTGTTCTACCCTGAGCGAGGCCAGGCGTTCACGCCTGAGCGGGCCAGGCTCGCCTACAGCGATGTCACCCTGGTTGCCGCCGACGGTGTGCGCCTGCACGCTTGGTGGCTGCCGGCCAAGCAAGGTGTGGCGGTCAAGGGCACGGTGCTGCACCTGCACGGCAATGGGGGCAATCTGCCCGGTCACCTGGGCGGCAGCTACTGGTTGCCGGAGCAAGGTTACCAGGTGCTGATGATCGACTACCGAGGCTACGGACTGTCCGAGGGCAAGCCGCGGCTACCTGAGGTCTATCAGGATATCGCTGCCGCCATGGCCTGGCTCGATCAGTCCCCGCAGGTCAAGGGCAAGCCTCTGGTGTTGCTGGGGCAGAGTCTGGGCGGTGCCATGGCCATCCACTACCTGGCGGCCCATCCCGAGCAGCGCGAACGCTTCAGCGCTCTGGTGTTCGACGGCGTTCCTGCCAGCTACCGAGCGGTGGGCCAGTACGCCTTGAGTACATCGTGGATGACCTGGCCACTTCAGGTGCCCTTGTCCTGGCTGGTGCCCGATGCCGATAGCGCCGTCGAGTCCGTCGGGCAGCTGACCAGCCCGCCCAAGCTCTTTTTCCACAGCATCGATGACGACCTGGTGCCGATGAACAATGTCATCCGCCTGTATCAGCAGGCGCCGCCGCCTCGAGTGCTGCAGTTGACCCGAGGTGGGCATGTGCAGACGTTCGCCGACCCCACCTGGCGCCAAGTGATGCTGCGTTTTCTGGATGATCCCAGCCATTTCACCGGCCTGCGGCGGCTTGCCGAAGTGCCCAATGCCAATGACGAGAAAAACCCGCAATGAGCGAAGAACGCAACGCCATACCGCTGATTCTCACAGGAGTCGGCAGCATCATCGTGACGGTGGGGGCCCTGTGGTACTACGGTTACCTGCACTTCGCCAAGCCTGAGGATGCCTTGTTGCTGCAAGACTTCACCATGCTCAAGACGGTACCGGGCGAAGACTACAAGGTGTCATTGGAGCCGGCAGCGCAGGTGGCCCAGTGCGCCGAGGGTGTGCTGGTCCTGTTCGACACCCAGCAAAAAGGCCTCAGTGGCGTGCTGGTCGACAGTCGTAAGCGCGCCGTGCGCTGTGTGGGCGCAGATACGCCGCAGCAGGTGCGATAGGTCTTCGTGGCTAACCGGTAGCAGCAAAAAAGAACCCCGCGCTGGAGGAACGCTCCAGCGCGGGGTTCTTCGTCCTGCCGTGCGGCGTTACTTCATCGAAGAACGCGGTGCAACAGGCTGGTTGTCGTTGGAGATGGTGACTTCCACGCGACGGTTTTGGGCGCGGCCCGAGTTGCTGGAGTTATCCGCTACCGGATACTCCTTGCCGTAGCCTTGGGCAACGATGCGAGCTGGGTCTACGCCTGCGCGGACCAATGCCATGCGCACGCTGCCGGCGCGACGCTCGGACAGGGACTGGTTGTAGCTGGCCGAGCCGACGCTGTCGGTGTAACCCTCGACGATCACCTTGCGTTCAGGGTTTTCCTGAAGGAACTGAGCCAGCTTGGTGATGTTCGGGTAGGCATTGCTCTTGAGCTCAGCCTTGTTGAAGTCGAACAGCACGTCGCCGAAGGTCACCAGGGTGCCGCGGTCGGTCTGCTTGGCGTTCAGGCTCTGCTGCAGCTTGGCGATCTGGGCGTCACGGGCGTCCAGCTTGGCCTGAGCGCGCAGCGCGGCGGCGTTTTTCAGGTCACCTTCGGCGGTGCGCAGGGCGATGGTCTGCTTGGCCACTTCAACGCGCTGGTTGGTCAGGTAGGCCAGTTGGTCGACCTTCTGCTCGTCTTCACGGTCCATGTAGGCCTTGTCGGCCTTGTTCAGCCAGTCCTGGGCGTCCTTGGTTTCAAGGGCAGCCACTTTGCTGGCCTGCGGATCGCTCTGCAGGGACGAGAAGTTGGTGCGAGCCGCTTCCAGGTTGGCGTTCGGGTCGTGCGAGCAGGCAGCGAGACCGACGCTCAGGGCCAGGAGGGCGGGAATCATGACGTGTTTGCGCATAGTGTTCATCCTTTGATCGAGTGCGAAGGCTAAGGGAGACAGGGCAGGGCTCACTGAGCGCTGCGCAGGCCTTCCTCACGTACGTCCTGGGCGCCTTGACGGGCGTCCTGCACGGCCTTCTGGGCCTTGGCCGCCTGGGCCTTACGTTCGGCGAGACGCGCGTCCCATTCGGCCTGTTCGGCCAGACGCTTGGCTTCGTCGTACTTCTTGTCATGCATGGCGATTTCGGCCTGCTTGAACTTGTCCTGAGCGGCTTTCATTTCGACAGCAGCGTACTCGGTGCCGCCTGCGCTGACGGCAGAGTTCACGGCGGACTGGGTCACAGCGTACTGTTCGGTAGGCGGGTTGCCTGCACAGCCAGCCAGGACCAGGCTACTGCCCAGGGCCAGCGCGGCCAGCTTGAACCCGCGCACGTAAGTGGATGAAGGTTTGACAGTGCGGGTTTTCATGGTGGTCAGCTCCATTGGATCACTCCTGATAATGACGATGTCCGTAGCAGTCCATCGCTCATCCCCCGGACCGTTTTCATGCGCTTGAGCTCGATGGCGCACAAGTACCGGTGTGCAGGGTTTTAGCGTGATGGCTATTGGCTCCGACTGGAAGAATTTTCGAATAGTTCAGTAAAAAGTCCAGATTACGAGTAACTCTTTCTGACTAATCGGTCAGCTACAATCCAGCGGAACTTTTGCCCGCCCAAGCGGTTTTGGTCCTGATCGGCACCCGAAATCGTGGCCATGCGAAGATTATTTCTCATCGTTCTCAGCTTCAGTCAGGGCATGCAGATGCTGACGTGAAAGGGCGAGAAAACGAGGTGTGGGCCCTACGTCCTCGTACAGGGGATCGCCTTCCTCATCGGTGGCGATGACCTGATGCCCCTGCACGTAGGGGAAGCTTGCCTCCAGCTCCTCCAGCGCCGCACCGACCAATTCGCCAAGCAGCGCTTCGGCGGTACGCTTGGGGTACATGTCGATGAGCGCCGCAAGGCGCGCTTCGGACTCCAGATCAAGGTGCAACACATGTTCGGTACGGCTGAGGGTGCCGGCCGCGTTCTGTTCCCAGTGCTGGGCGAGTTCACGAATTTTCATGATGACCTCTGTTAGCGCCTGCTAGGGCATGCAAGGCATGAGAGTGGTGACCATCAACATTAGTTTGCTTTGGCTGCGCATGGCTTGCCATCGCCGCCTTGCTCTTGGCACTCTGGCAAGAGGTCGCGGCCTCATAGGCGGCGCGATGAGCCTAACAAGGCATGCCAGGCGCTCGAGCTGCGCCACGGAGAGGGCCAATGACCGATATCGATGTGCGTCTGCGTGAAGATGTCCATGTGCTGGGAGAGTTGCTCGGCGAGACTGTTCGTCATCAATATGGCGATGAGTTTTTGCAGAAGATCGAGGACATTCGCCACAGTGCGAAAGCTGATCGACGCAGTTCAGGCGAAGAACTCAGCTCGACCCTGGGTGACCTGGATGATGATGAGCTGTTGCCGGTGGCCAGGGCGTTCAACCAGTTCCTCAACCTGGCCAACATGGCCGAGCAATACCAGCTGATACGGCGTCGCGATGCCGATCAGCCCGAGCCTTTCGAGGCGCGCGTGCTGCCTGAGCTGCTGGCCCGCCTCAAGCAGGCCGGCCATGACGATCAGGCCCTGGCGCAGCAGCTGGCTGACCTGGATATCCAGCTGGTGCTCACCGCGCACCCTACCGAAGTCTCGCGACGTACCCTGATCCAGAAGTACGACGCCATCGCCGCCCAGCTGGCCGCCCAGGATCATCGCGACCTGACGCCTGCCGAAACCGCGCAAATCCGCGAGCGCTTGCGCCGTCTCATTGCCGAGGCCTGGCATACCGAAGAGATACGCCGCACGCGCCCAACGCCCGTGGATGAGGCCAAGTGGGGCTTCGCCGTGATCGAGCACTCGTTGTGGCAGGCCATCCCCAACCACCTGCGCAAAGTCGATCATGCCTTGCACGAGGCGACCGGCCAGCGTCTGCCACTGACGGCAGCCCCCATCCGCTTCGCTTCGTGGATGGGCGGTGACCGGGACGGCAACCCCAATGTCACCGCCAAGGTCACCCGAGAAGTCCTGCTGCTGGCGCGCTGGATGGCAGCGGACCTGTTCCTGCGCGACATCGATGCACTGGCGGCAGAACTTTCCATGCAACAGGCCAGTGCTGCCTTGCGCGAGCACGTGGGCGACAGTCCGGAGCCTTACCGTGCGCTGCTCAAGCAACTGCGCGACCGCTTGCGGGCAACACGCAGTTGGGCGCATTCGGCTCTGTCTGCCAGCGTACCGCCTGGGCCTGACGTGCTGGTGGACAACCGCGAGCTGGTTGCACCGTTGCAGTTGTGTCACCAGTCGCTGCATGACTGCGGCATGGGCATCATTGCCGATGGCCCGCTGCTGGACTGCCTGCGCCGGGCCGTGACCTTCGGCCTGTTCCTGGTCAGGCTGGACGTGCGCCAGGATGCCGCGCGCCACCGTGATGCGTTGAGCGAAATCACCGAGTACCTGGGCATGGGCCGGTATGCCGACTGGGATGAGGAACAGCGTATCGGCTTCCTGCAACAGGAGCTGGCCAACCGCAGGCCACTGCTGCCAGCCCACTTCGAGCCTCAGGACGAGACGGCCGAGGTTCTGGCCACCTGCCGGGAAATCGCCGCTGCGCCAGGCGCCTCGCTGGGCTCGTATGTGATTTCAATGGCAGGTGCCGCGTCGGACGTGCTGGCGGTGCAATTGCTGCTCAAGGAGACCGGCCTGGCCCGCCCGATGCGGGTGGTGCCGCTGTTCGAAACCCTGGCCGACCTGGATAACGCGGGCCCTGTGATGCAGCGGCTGTTGGCGCTGCCCAGTTATCGCGCCGGGCTGCACGGCCCTCAGGAGGTTATGATCGGCTACTCCGACTCGGCCAAGGATGCGGGCACCACGGCCGCTGCCTGGGCCCAATACCGCGCGCAGGAAAGCCTGGTGCGCATTTGCGCCGAGCACCAGGTCGAGTTGCTATTGTTCCATGGCCGGGGCGGTACGGTGGGGCGCGGCGGCGGCCCGGCTCACGCCGCCATTTTGTCGCAACCTCCGGGTTCGGTGGCGGGGCGATTCCGCACCACCGAACAAGGGGAGATGATCCGCTTCAAATTCGGCTTGCCCGGCATAGCCGAGCAGAACCTCAACCTCTACCTGGCCGCCGTGCTCGAAGCCACGCTGCTGCCACCGCCGCCCCCGCAGCCGGCGTGGCGCGACCTCATGGACCAGATGGCTGCCGATGGGGTCAAGGCTTACCGCGACGTGGTGCGTGAGCACCCGGATTTCGTCGAGTACTTCCGCCAGTCGACCCCCGAGCAGGAGTTGGGGCGCCTGCCGTTGGGCAGTCGCCCGGCCAAGCGACGTGCCGGCGGTATCGAAAGCCTGCGCGCCATCCCCTGGATCTTCGGCTGGACCCAGACCCGACTGATGCTGCCAGCCTGGCTGGGTTGGGAAACGGCACTGAACAATGCGCTGGCCGCCGGGCAGGGCCCGTTGCTTGCGCAGATGCGCGAGCAGTGGCCGTTTTTCCGCACGCGCATCGACATGCTGGAGATGGTCCTGGCCAAAGCCGATGCACAAATTGCAGAGGCCTACGACCAACGTCTGGTGCAACCGCACCTGCTGCCTTTAGGTGCGCAACTGCGCGACCTATTGTCGCAGTCGTGCCAGGTGGTGCTGAACCTGACTGGGCAGCAGGTGCTACTGGCGCATAGCCCTGAAACGCTGGAATTCATCCGCCTGCGCAACACGTACCTGGACCCGCTGCATCGGCTACAGGCAGAACTGCTGGCCCGTTCGCGTAACCGCCAGGCCGCTCTGGACAGCCCGCTGGAGCAGGCATTGCTGGTGACCATCGCCGGTATTGCCGCAGGGCTGCGCAACACCGGTTGAGGGGAGGGGGCAGGTCTGCTCCAGAACGGCGCAGGGGGGCACCGAACAGCTGCGGTACGGGGGTTGCGCTGGGCGCAACCACTTGCCCGCTCGACCTGAAGTGGTGCATTCATGCAACTTTGGGACGCTTGTCGGGCTGGCAGGCGCTGTGTATCTTGAGCAGCCTTCTGACCGATTCATGGTCATACCGAATTTCCGGACTTGGCCCTGGTTGCCGAATCCATTGAATTGCATACAAAAATTTGAGGAGCACAAGATGCGCGTAATTCTGCTGGGAGCTCCCGGGGCCGGTAAAGGTACTCAGGCAAAGTTCATCACCGAAAAGTTCGGTATTCCACAGATCTCCACTGGTGACATGCTGCGTGCTGCGGTCAAGGCCGGCACGCCCCTGGGCCTTGAGCTGAAAAAAGTCATGGATGCCGGCCAGCTGGTCTCCGACGAGTTGATCATCAGCTTGGTCAAAGAGCGCATCGCCCAGCCTGATTGCGCCAACGGTTGCCTGTTCGACGGGTTCCCGCGCACCATCCCGCAGGCAGAGGCCATGGTCGCTGCAGGCGTGGATATCGATGCCGTGGTCGAGATCGCCGTGGACGACGAAGAAATCGTTGGCCGCATGGCAGGCCGCCGTGTGCACCTGGCCTCGGGCCGTACCTACCATATCCAGTACAACCCGCCGAAGGTCGATGGCAAGGACGATGCCACCGGCGAAGACCTGATCCAGCGCGATGACGACAAGGAAGAAACCGTTCGCCATCGCCTGTCGGTCTACCACAGCCAGACCAAGCCACTGGTGGACTTCTACCAGAAGCTGTCGGCTGCCAACGGTGGCAAGCCCAAGTACAGCCACATCGAAGGTGTGGGCTCGGTGGAGGCGATTACTGCCAAGGTGCTGGCCGCGCTGAGCTGATCGGCACGTTGTCATTGAACGACGGCCCGCTTGCGGGCCGTCGTCGTTTTTGGCCTCGTGCGATGCTGTGGTATCCCTGGCGGCCCACACGGAGGGGGTTTGGGACACGAAGGCGCCGCTGCTCTATACTCCCGCTTTTTTCCACTCACACCTGGATACCTGTTCGATGACCACCTTGTTGGCCCTGGATACCGCTACCGAAGCCTGTTCCGTTGCACTGCTGCATAACGGCGAGGTAACCAGCCACTACGAGGTGATCCCGCGCATGCATGCCCAGAAGTTGCTGCCGATGATCAAGCAGCTGCTGGCCGAATCCGGCGTCGCCCTGGGCACGGTCGATGCCATTGCGTTCGGCCGTGGCCCGGGTGCGTTCACTGGCGTGCGCATTGCCATCGGCGTGGTACAAGGGCTGGCTTTCGCCCTGGAGCGGCCCGTATTGCCGGTGTCCAACCTCGCCGCGCTGGCCCAGGGCGCATTGCGTCAACAGGGTGCCCAGCAAGTGGCCGCCGCCATCGACGCGCGTATGGACGAGGTGTACTGGGGCTGCTATCAGGCCGTAGCGGGGGAAATGCGCCTGCAAGGCGATGAAGCGGTACTGCCACCTGAACGCGTGGCGTTGCCAGCCGGGGCACAAGGACTTTGGTTTGGGGCAGGCACGGGCTGGGGCTATGCCGAGCGCCTGGCGGTCACTGTTGGCGCAAGCGACCCCTCTGCCTTGCCCAGCGCCCTTGATGTACTGAGCCTGGCCCGCTTTGCCTGGGATCGGGGTGAGGCCATCGCAGCCGAGCAGGCCCAGCCGATCTACCTGCGTGACAACGTGGCCACGCCCAAAAAACAGTGAGGCTGTTCGTCGCGCGCTCTCGATAGTGCTACAACCTTTTGCACAAACTGTGGTCAAGTTCTCAATCGAGCGTTAGCGGCGGGCCATCAATGCTGCTAAATTGCCATCATTGGTCCCGGGTGCTCATGCCATGCGTGTCGACGGTTTCTCATCACAGTCCTTTCCGATCAAGCGTACGCCGCGCAAGGCGGCCGTGCATGATGAAGTGGCCGATGATGTCGAACTGGTAGAAGAGGCTGCCATGGCACCTCAGGAGCCTGCTGCTCGTCGCCGTGCCAGCACGCTGCCAGCCCGTCAGCAAGACATGGTGTTCCCCCGCGCCCGTGACCGGCGCACCGCCTCGGCCCTTGCCAGTTACCTGAGCACAGCAGGCTTTACTGACTGGGACATGGAAGTACTGGGGCTCGACCTGTACATTTGACGGATGAGCCTGCCGTCCATCCCCTATTTCATTGGTTGCCCGTCGTGGAGCGAAAACGCCTGGCGAGAGTACCTGTACCCTGCTGACGCCAGCGCCGCGCAGATGCTTGGGCTGTACAGCCAGGTATTCAATGCCGTCGAAGGCAACACCACGTTCTATGCCAGGCCATCACCTGCCACGGTGGCCCGGTGGGCGACAACGATGCCGGCGCATTTTCGCTTCACGGCCAAGTTCCCCCGCGACATCAGCCACGGTGGCGACCTGCGCGACCATCTCGAACCTGCCTTTGACTTCATTCGCCTGATGGCGCCGCTCGGGGCACGCGTGTCTCCTTACTGGCTGCAGTTGCCCGCTTTGTATGGGCCGGGGCGACTGGAAGAGCTGAGCCAGTTTCTGGAGCAGGTGGGCGTGAGCGTGGCGGTGGAAGTGCGTCACCCGGCGTTCTTCGCCAAAGGTGAGGAAGAACGCGCGCTCAACCGGCTGCTGGCCAAGTTGGGCGTCGAGCGGGTATGTCTCGACCCGAGAGCGTTGTTCAGCTGCACTTCCACGGACCCTGCCATCGTGCACGCCCAGTCCAAGAAACCCAATGTTCCACCACGACCAGCTGCTTTCACTCAGCATCCGCAGGTGCGCTTCATCGGCCATCCGGCGCTTGAATACAACGAACCCTTCCTGACCCCTTGGGTGGACAAGCTGGCCGCATGGATCGAGGAGGGGCGCAGCCCGTACATCTTCTTGCATACGGCTGACAACCGCCTGGCGGCCGCGTTGGCTCAGCGTTTCCACCAGCGGCTCATGCAGCGCCTGCCTGGGCTGGCCGCACTGCCGGAATTGCCGCGAGCGCCGGAGGTCGAACAGCTGGGTCTACTTTGATTTCTTCCCGACTGCCGGAGTGCTTGATCATGGATGTGCAAACCCTGCGAGCCGAAGCCTTCAAGGCCTTGCATCAACGCGATGGCGTCTTCGTCATGCCCAACCCCTGGGACGCAGGTTCAGCCAAGCTGCTGGCCAGCCTGGGTTTCGAGGCCTTGGCCAGCACCAGCGCCGGGCTTGCCTTCAGCCTGGGGCGGCCGGATGCCGAAGGGGCGCTGAGCCTCGATGACGTGCTGGACAACGCAGGCGAAATCGTCGACGCCACCGCGTTGCCGGTCGCTGCGGACCTTGAGAACGGCTTCGGGAATTCGCCCGAGGATTGCGCCCAGGCCATCCTGCGCGCTGCAGAGGCGGGGCTGGTCGGTGGCTCCATCGAGGACGCCAGTGGCCGCGCCGCGACGCCCATCTATGAACGGGGCCTTGCGGTGGAGCGTGTCCGTGCTGCCGTGCAGGTGGCGCGCAGCCTGCCGTTTCCGTTCACCCTGTGCGCGCGCGCGGAAAACCTGCTGCACGGGCGCCAGGACCTGGACGACACCATCGAGCGCCTGCAAGCGTTCGCCGAGGCGGACGCCGACGTGCTCTACGCCCCTGGCCTGCGTACGGCCGAGGAAGTGCGGGCAGTGGTGCAGGCGCTGGCCCCGCGCCCGGTGAACGTGCTGATGGGCATGGCTGGGGTGCCGTTGTGCGTCAACCAGCTTCAGGACCTGGGTGTACGGCGCATCAGCGTGGGTTCGTCGATGGCGCGTGCGGCCTTTGGCGCCTTGCAGCGTGCAGCGCAGGAAATCCGTGAGCAGGGTACTTTCGGCTACGCCGAAGAGGCCTTGCCGTTCGACCAGCTCAATGACCTGTTCCGTCGCGGATGAAGGTCGTTCTGGCGCTTCTGGGCGTACTGGCGCTGGCGGCCGGCCAGGCGTGGCACCTGGGCTGGCGCCCGCCTGCGCAGTGGAACCCGCTGGCCCCCTTGGACGTCAGCCAGCCGCCCAACTGGCTCACTGGCTTCAAGCTCAAGCGCCTGCGCGACGACCCGGCGCTTTGCCAGCAGGCGCTTCAGAGCAGTCAACTGCGCTACCGGGCGCAGGCTGACAGCCCTGCTTCGGCCAAATGCCCGCTGAGCAATGTCTGGCGTATCGAGGGTGGCCAGGCCCGCCTGAGCAGCAGTTTCCTGGCCAGTTGCCCGCTGGCGGTCGCCTACGCCTTGTTCGAGCGCCATGGCCTGCAGCCGGTGGCTCAGCGCGTGCTGGGCCAGCCGGTGGTGCAGGTCGATCACCTGGGCAGCTTTGCCTGCCGCAACGTCTACAACCGCAAGGCAGGGCGCTTGAGCCAGCATGCCAGCGCCAACGCTCTGGACATTGCAGGGTTTCGTCTGCGCGACGGCCAACGTATCGTTCTGGCGCGCGACTGGCAGGGGAGCGGGGACAAGGCGGTGTTCCTGCGTGAGGTACGTCAGGCAGCGTGCGAGCACTTCAGCACGGTTCTGGGGCCGGAGTACAACGCCGCGCACCGCGATCACTTTCACGTGGACATGGGTCGTTGGCAGGTGTGCCGTTAGCCTCAGGCGTAGGCGCGCACATTGTTCAACACCACTGGGCGCGCCCAGTGCATGTCGAAGGCCAGGTCGTGCTGCTGGCGTGCCAGGGTCGGCTCATCGAACGGTTCGGGGGCCGGGTCCAGCAGGGTGCTGTCGAATTCGGCGATCGGCAGGAACAGCGGCCGTGGCGCAGGGCCGGGACCCGGCTCGGCGACCGGTTGGCCCTGGCGGGCGACCACGGGCCGAACCCAACTGTTGTCGATATCGAGCTGGCGCTGCTGCTCGATCATTTCCAGCGCACCGAACGGCTCAGGGGCAGGCGGCAGCAGGTTGGCCTCCAGTTCGGCCTTGGGCAGGAACAACGGCTCGGGCGGCGCGACCACCGTGTCTTGCACCGGGCAGGCGCGTTGTGCGTCGATCAGCGCCAAGGCACGCGCACCGCCAACAGGTTCTCCGCTGTCCTGGTCGTACTGCACGAATGACTGGCTGACGCTGTCGACGGGCGTTTCAGGCTGCTCGGCCATTGCCCGGGCGAAGAAATCCTGCCACAGGTGGCTGACGCCCCCCAGTGCCTGGGTATTGTGCTGACTGTAGTTGTCGACAGGCGACAGGTAGGTCAAGCCGATAGGAAGAATTTCTGACATGGCAGTCGCGCGCGTTGTGCTCTGGCAGAATAGCGGGATATTGCCTGTATCGGCCGTGGCTGCTGATTCATTAAGGCTTGGTTTGATTTTTAGGTGTAGACGATGGAAGAGCAAGGTGCGGGTATCAGGGTCGAGGCGATGTCGGCTGAGTACGCGGAGCAGGCCAAGGGTTGGGCTGAACGCCTAGGCCTGCCGCTACAGGACGAGAGCGCCGGCTTCGCCGTGCAGATCGGCGCTGACGGCTTGCAGATCCAGCAGCTGGGGCCGCAGGCCCCGGGGCCGGTACGGGTCGACTTCGTCGAAGGCCAGGCCGCGCACCGGCGCCAGTTTGGCGGTGGCAACGGGCAGATGATCGCCAAGGCGGTGGGCATCGCCCAAGGCATACGGCCGCAGGTGCTGGATGCCACGGCGGGGCTGGGCAAGGATGCGTTCGTGCTGGCCAGCCTGGGCTGCCAGATAACCCTGATCGAGCGCCAGCCGCTGATCGCCGCGTTGCTGGAAGATGGCCTGGCGCGCGCCCGTGCGGATGAAGAGGTGGGCCCGATTGTCGGGCGCATGCGCCTGCTGGCCGGCAACGCCATCGAGCGTATGCGCGCCTGGGAAGGCGAGGCACCACAGGTCATCTACCTCGACCCGATGTTCCCGCACCGCGACAAGAGCGCTCTGGTGAAAAAGGAAATGCGCGTGTTCCGGCCCTTGGTGGGTGATGACCTGGATGCCCCGGCCCTGCTTGAAGCTGCCCTGGCGCTGGCCAGCCACCGGGTGGTGGTGAAGCGCCCGCGCAAGGCACCGATCATCGACGGGCCGAAGCCGAGCCATAGCCTGGAGGGCAAGTCGAGCCGGTATGACATTTACCCCAAGAAGGCGTTGAAAGCTTAAAAGGAAATGTATCGGCCAGTGTGATCATTCCCGAAGTCTGCGGAGATCTTCCCGTAGTGCATCCATGATTGCATCCTCGTTTTCCTCATAGAATGCGAGACTAACTTGGGAGTCGACGGAAGGTCGGCGACTTGGACTTGGACTTGGACTTGGACTTGAACTTGGACCTGGAGGCGGGGTTTGGGAGTCTGGTACCAGAGCCAGGCTGACGGCCACCTCGTTCCGCGTATATCGCCATTTTGACGAGCGTGTAGCCGAATACATGTCGTATAGCATTTTTTCCTTATCAAGCCTCTCGATAATATGATTTGCGTGCTGGATCTTCTCTGTGCGCCCCCGATCGGTCGCATCACTCAGCATAGTCCTTGCACCTGATAGGCGTTTCTTTAGCGATTTGCCGAGCGCCATGTGTTCGTTAGCGGACAAGCTGGAGTTGGGGGTGTATAGCTTGGGTGAAAGCTTTTGATAGGAGTATCCGCCTTTTCGCCACTTGAAGAACGAAGTATATCGGCCACTTGGGTCCGACCGGTTAATCGGGTCATTGCTGCAGTAGGCGTAAGCATTGATTCCCCCTTTTCCAAATGGTGACAAGCTGTCCACACTGTAAAAGCGCATCAGCTCTGGATTGAACAGGCGGTGACCATTACCCAGCAAGTAGCCTATGGCGGCGGGTAACCAACTCTGGCCTGTGAATCGAGATAACAAGGGATTGTCAGGCGGGCTACTGTCATTGCCGTAGGGGCCGTAGTTAATGGTCGTCTGGCTTTCTGAGACAATGCTGACGGTCGACGATTGTGCGTCTGTAGCCAGGAGGCTCGCTTGCGAAGGTCGGCTTGTCGTTTCGCATAGGTTCTGGCTATTGGCGCTGAGCACTGTCTGGTGAGTACTGCCTGTATACAAAGTCGAAAGCTTATTGCCTTTGTAAAAGATCTTCAGTGTTCGCGCTTTCATGGGGGTGTGCTCATAGTCGTAGAGGATACGAGCTTGTTGAAGAGTTTCAGGGTTGACTACTGGCAATAATGCCAGTAGTCATGGGCGTGTTGGTTAAACAGGCTCTGGCCAATTGGCGAGCGTGGTCCGCGCAGGATCGGCCTTGTATCGCGAAAGGGCTGCAAGGCAGCCCGTGATTCCAGCGTTGTCGCGAATATTGCTGGGGCTCTACGGCCTTTTCGCGACACAAGGCCGCACACAAAGGCCCGTTTACGCCTCAGGGTTTGAATGCCCGCAAGAATACCCCCACCACCTCGCGTACATGCACCTCGGCCTCATCCTCCTCCAGCGGCGCTGCGCACCCCAGCAATAACCGGTAATCCGGTGCCCCCTTGACCAGGCAGAAGAAGTGCTCCGCCGCACGCAGCGGGTTGTCTATGCGCAGTAGCCCGCGCTCATGGGCCGCACGCAGCAGCGCTTCCATTCCGGCCAGCACGCGTTTGGGCCCGGCTTCGTAAAAGTATTCGCCAAAGCTCGGGTCCAGGCTGCCCTGGGCCATGATCAGGCGGCTGAGCTTGACCGCTTCGTCACTGCTGATCAGTGCCTGGAAACCACGGGCAATTGTCAGCAGTACCTCTTCTACTGGTACACCTTCGGGGTACTCGAACAACAGGTCAGGCAGCTGGATCTGGCAGGTGGCCATGACCGCCGAGCAGAAAAGCGTCTGCTTGTCGGTGAAGTGGCTGTACACCGTAAGCTTCGATACACCTGCTGCTGCCGCGACCGCATCCATGCTGGTGCTTGCGTAACCCAGGCTCAGAAACAACGACTTGGCCGCTTCGAGAATGGCCTGGCGCTTGGCAAGGTCCTTTGGGCGGCCTGGGCCGCTGGAGACGTCATTGGACATTGGGATCTGCATCTACCTAGAAGGTTGCCTATCTTATACGGCTTGAGCTGGGCTCGCTGTCCTTGACCGCAATACCGTGAAAACGCTCCAAAAAAACTCGGGACGCTCTTCCCGCGCTCTGACGGCTGACTTACTATACCGGCCGGTTCAAATATTCGATCAGCATTTTGCGAAGGGATTCCCGATGTTGCACCGTGCCCTCAGCCTTGCCCTGCCCGTGGTCTTGTTGATGCTCACGGCGTGTAATCAGGAACCCGCCTCACCTGCGGTGGTCCGCCCCGCATTGGTGGTTCAGCCGCAGCCAGCCGAGGCGGTGGCGGATACTTATCCAGGCGAAGTCAGGGCGCGACTGGAACCGGAACTGGCTTTTCGCATCGGTGGCAAGGTCAGCAAGCGGCTTGTGGAAGAAGGGCAACGGGTCAAGCTCAACCAGCCGCTGGCCGAACTTGACCCGCAGGATGTGCGCCTTCAGTTGGAGGCTAACCGCGCGCAATTAGCCGGTGCCGAGGCCAACCTGGCGCTGGTGCGCACCGAGCGTGACCGTTACCAGAAACTGCTCGACAAGCAGATGATCAGCCACTCTCAGTACGACAACGCCGAAAACCTCTACCGCGCTGGAATCGCTCGGCTCAAGCAGACCAAGGCTGAGTTCGACGTGGCCGGCAACCAGGCAGACTACGCGGTGTTGCGTGCGCCCCAGGCAGGGGTGATAGCCAGGCGCCAGGTCGAGGTCGGTCAAGTCGTCGCTGCGGGGCAGACGGTATTCACCTTGGCAGCTGACGGCGAGCGCGAAGTGGCCATCGCCGTTCCCGAGCAGCAATACGCCCGCTTCGCCGTGGGCCAGCCTGTCACCGTGGAGCTGTGGTCGCACCCGGGGCAGCGCTTCGAAGGGCGGATCCGCGAGCTGTCGCCGGCCGCTGATCCTCGCTCCAGAACCTACGCGGCTCGGGTTGCCTTTACCTCCGCCGACGTGCCGGCAACCCTGGGTCAGAGCGCCAGGGTGTTCATCGCTCACCCAGGTCAGGCGGCGCTGTCGGTTCCCCTGTCGGCCGTCACGGCTGAAGCCGGCCAGGCGTACGTCTGGCGGGTCACTGGCGAGCACCGTGTGCAGCGGGTCACGGTGCAGCTTGGCGCCTACGGTACTGACAGCGTGCCTGTGCTGGCGGGGCTTACGGCTGACGACTGGGTGGTGGCAGCCGGCGGCCATGTACTGCGCGAAGGCCAGCAGGTGCGACCCGTGGACCGCGCCAACCGTGCCGTCGCCCTGACGGGCAAGGAGTAACTCACGATGGGTTTCAACCTCTCTGCCTGGGCGCTGCGCAACCGCCAGATCGTGCTGTTCCTGATGATAGTGCTCGCAGGCGTTGGTGCGCTGTCCTACACCAAGCTGGGTCAGAGCGAAGACCCGCCCTTCACCTTCAAGGCCATGGTCATCCGCACCTTATGGCCCGGGGCCACCGCTGAGGAAGTGTCGCGCCAGGTCACAGAGCGCATCGAGAAAAAGCTCATGGAAACCGGCGAGTACGAAAAGATCGTCTCGTTCTCGCGCCCGGGTGAATCGCAGGTGACCTTCATGGCCCGCGATTCCTTGCACTCAGCCGATATCCCGACATTGTGGTACCAGATACGCAAGAAGGTCGCCGACATCCGCCACACCCTCCCGCCCGAGGTGCAGGGCCCGTTCTTCAACGATGAATTCGGCACCACGTTCGGCAACATCTATGCGCTGACAGGGCCGGGTTTCGACTACGCGGTGCTCAAGGACTATGCAGACCGTATTCAGATCCAGCTGCAGCGGGTCAGGGATGTGGGCAAGGTCGAGCTGATCGGTTTGCAGGACGAAAAGATCTGGATCGAGCTGTCCAACGTCAAGCTGGCCACCCTAGGCATCCCCTTGCAGGCGGTGCAGCAGGCGTTGCAGGAGCAGAATGCGGTAAGCACGGCCGGGTTCTTCGAAACGCCCAGCGAGCGTGTGCAACTGCGGGTGAGTGGGCGGTTCGACAGTGTCGAGCAGATTCGCCAGTTGCCGCTGCGCGTGGGGGAGCGCACGTTTCGCCTGGGCGATGTGGCGCACGTGTACCGGGGCTACAACGATCCGCCTGCGCCACGGATGCGCTTCATGGGCGAAGACGCCATCGGCCTGGCGGTGTCGATGAGGGACGGGGGTGACATCCTGACCCTGGGCAAGGCCCTGGAAACGGAATTCGAACGCCTGGCCCGCGGCTTGCCGGCCGGCATGTCGCTGCACAAGGTGTCTGACCAGCCCGCTGCGGTGAAGGCAGGGGTTGGTGAATTCGTCCAGGTGCTGTGCGAGGCGCTGGTGATCGTCCTGTTGGTCAGTTTCTTTTCGCTGGGCCTGCGCACGGGGTTGGTGGTGGCCCTGGCCATCCCCCTGGTGCTGGCCATGACCTTCGCCGCCATGTACTACTTTGGCATCGGCCTGCACAAGATCTCGCTGGGTGCGCTGGTGCTCGCCCTGGGGTTGCTGGTCGATGACGCCATCATTGCCGTGGAGATGATGGCGATCAAGATGGAACAGGGCTTGGACCGCCTCAAAGCGGCAAGCTATGCCTGGACCAGCACGGCCTTCCCCATGCTGACCGGCACCCTGATCACTGCAGCTGGGTTTCTGCCCATTGCCACGGCTGCCTCCAGCACCGGCGAGTACACACGTTCGATCTTCCAGGTGGTGACCATCGCGTTGCTCACCTCCTGGGTGGCCGCCGTGCTCTTCGTACCCTACCTGGGCGAGCGGTTGCTGCCGGACCTGGCCAAGCGACACGCCGCTCGCCACGGTAACGGCCGGGCTGCACCGGACCCGTATGCCACGCCCTTCTACCAGCGCGTGCGCCGCGTGGTGACATGGTGCGTACGGCGCCGCAAGACCGTCATCGTGCTGACCATCGCCGTGTTCGTGGGCAGCGTGTTCCTGTTTCGCTTCGTGCCGCAGCAGTTCTTCCCGGCCTCTGGGCGTCCTGAGCTGATGGTCGACCTTAAACTTGCCGAAGGCGCATCGCTGGTCAACACGGGCGAGAAAGTCCGGCAACTGGAGCAGTTGCTCAAGCAGCAACAGGGCATCGTCAACTATGTCGCCTATGTCGGCTCAGGGTCGCCGCGCTTTTATCTGCCCCTGGATCAGCAACTGCCTGCCGCCAGCTTCGCCCAATTCGTGGTGCTGGCCGACTCCATGCAGGCACGCGAAAACTTGCGCAGTTGGTTGATCAACACGGTCGAGCAGCAGTTCCCTGATCTGCGCGCGCGCATCACTCGGCTGGAGAACGGTCCACCGGTGGGCTACCCCGTGCAGTTTCGGGTGACAGGCGAGCATATCGAACAGGCCCGCGCCCTGGCCCGGGAGGTGGCAGAAAAGGTGCGGGAGAACCCCCATGTGGTCAACGTGCACCTGGACTGGGAAGAACCCAGCAAGGCCGTGTTCGTGGAAATCGATCAGGACCGCGCCCGCGCCCTGGGCGTCAGCACCCGCCAGTTGTCCAGTTTCCTGCAAAGCTCGCTGACGGGCACCGCGGTCAGCCAGTACCGAGAAGACGATGAACTGATCGAAATCCTGCTGCGAGGCACCTCACAGGAACGCAACGACCTGAGTCAGCTTGCAAGCTTGTCGCTGCCCACGGACAACGGGCGTAGCGTGGCTCTGTCACAGGTGGCCACGCTGGCCTACGGCTTCGAGGAAGGCATCATCTGGCACCGCGACCGTTTGCCGACGGTGACCGTGCGCGCCGATATCTATGACAAGGTGCAGCCGGCCACGGTGGTCGGGCAGGTACAGCCTACCTTGCAGGGCATCCGGGCCAAGTTGCCCGATGGTTACCTGCTGGAGGTGGGCGGCACGGTGGAAGATGCCGAGCGGGGGCAGAAATCGGTGAATGCCGGCATGCCGTTGTTCATCGTGGTCGTGTTGAGCCTGCTGATGATTCAGCTGCGCAGTTTCTCGCGCACGATCATGGTCTTTATGACGGCGCCGCTGGGCCTGATTGGCGTGACCCTGTTCCTGCTGGTGTTCAACCAGCCGTTCGGGTTCGTCGCCATGCTGGGGACCATCGCCCTGGCAGGCATGATCATGCGCAATTCGGTCATTCTGGTAGACCAGATCGAGCAGGATATCGCCTCTGGGCTGGTGCGCTGGCAAGCCATTGTCGAAGCCACCGTGCGCCGTTTCCGGCCTATCGTGCTGACCGCCTTGGCGGCTGTGCTGGCCATGATCCCGTTGTCGCGCAGCGTGTTCTACGGGCCAATGGCCGTGGCGATCATGGGCGGGCTGATCGTCGCTACCGCCCTGACCCTGTTGTTTCTCCCGGCGTTGTATGCCGCTTGGTTCAAGGTCAGGGAGAGCGACTAGCGGCTTTGTTGCTTCGATGTAAAAGGGGCGCACTTCACGAAGGAGCCCCTCGCAGGGTGCGATCAGAGTGCGCCAAACACTTTCTTGGCCAGGCTCGTGGCGGCCTGGGCAGGGTTCTGCCGAATGCTCTGCTCCTGTTTGGCGATCATCTCGAACAAACCGTCCATGGCCTTTTCCGTCACGTAGCTTTCGATGTTGGCGTCATTCTTGATCAGCCCCAGGCCTTTGGCCTGTGCGGCAAAAGCGTTGTACTGCTGGGCCACGCCGACCTGGTCGGTCGCGTGCTTGACGATCGGCAGGAATTTGGCACGGATCTGCTCACGGCTGCTTTTGTTCAGGTACTGGGTCGCCGAATCCTGACCGCCGCCAAGGATGCCCTTGGCATCGGTCACGGTCATGTTTCTCACGGCGTTGACGAGAATGGCCTGGGCCTGCGGCACAGCCGCTTCGGCGGCCTTGTTCATGCCGGCTTCGAGCGCGTCCACCTGCTCGCCTTTGCCGAACATTTTCATGGCCTTGGCCGCCTTGCCCAGGTTGCCGGGCAGCTCGATACGCACGTCCGGGTTGTTGCTGAAGCCGCCCGGCGTGCTTAGCTGCTTGACGGCCAGTTGCGCGCCTTGGGTCAGTGCGTCTTTCAGGCCACCGGTGGCGTCCTTTTGGCTGAGGTCGCCAAGCGACAGGGCAAAGGCGCTGGCCGACAGCAGCAGGCCGGCGCACAGGGTGGTCAGACGCAGGGAGGAGCGGGTCATGGCAGTGTCCTTGTAATCAGAAAAAGGGTCATAGGGTCGCTGTTGCCAGGCCGTCATCCCGGTGCAGGGCAACCTGGCGGATCGACAAGCGCAGCTCGGCCGACAGCACGCGCTTGGCCACGCCTTCGGCCAAACCGCCTAGCTTGTTGCTGTAGCTCAGTTTGCCGTGTGCATTGACGCGCAGCACACCTTGGTCGATCAGCGTCTGGATAAAGTGGCGGAACAGGCTTTTGTCGAAAAATTCCGGTGCGTTCAGACCATGCAAAATAGAAAGGCGCTGGGCCATCGTCACGCACAGCGCTTCGAGCGCTTCGGCGCTCAGGGTACCTTGGCCGCTGTTGAGCAGCAGCGAAGTCGCCATGTAGAAGCGCTGCAGGGTCTGGGTGATGCTGCGCGCCAGTAGGGTCAGCAGCACGAACTGACGAGAACTGGGCGCGGCACGGACAAAGATGTCATTGTCCTGGCGAAGCAAGCCTTGCTCCACCAAGGCGCCCAGCCATTGGTCGATCACCTCGTCGAGCTGCTCAGGTTCCCAGCACAGGAACAGCTCTGCCTGCAAGTAGGGGTACAAGGCATGGACATATTGGCCTAGCAACGCGCGGCTCATGCGTGAGCTGCTGAGGAAGAAGCTTGCCAGCAGGGCCGGCAGGGCAAAGATGTGCAGGACATTGTTGCGGTAATAGGTCATCAGTACCGCGTTGTTTTCATCCAGGTACAGAATGCGCCCGAGCGCGTCTTTCTGCTCTGCCACCAGATCCATCCCGCGCACATGCTCGATCAGGGCCTGACCGTCGCCTTCGGGCAATGTGGTATGGGCGGAGTAGGGCACCTGGCGCATCAACGCCAGGTACAGGTCGAGCACGCGCACCAGCGCACGTTCGTCCAGGGCCAGCTTGCTGGTGGAGAGCAGGGCCAGCGCCACCAGGTTGACCGGGTTGATGGCCGCTGCGCCGTTCAAGTGCCTGGCCACGGTATCGCCCAGGCGCGTCGTGGTTTCGCTGAGCCAAGCCGGGCGGTACTGCGGCCCGTGGTCCTGGTCTCGCCAGCCGGGTTGCTGCTGGTCGAGAAAGTCGGCCAGGCGGATAGGTTCGCCGAAGTTGACGTAGACCTGGCCAAAGCGTTGCTTGAGCGCACCCAGCACTTTGAAAATATCGAAAATGGATTCTTTCTTCTTGCTCGCCCCGCGCAACTCACCCAGGTAGGTGCGCCCTTCGAGGACGCGCTCGTACCCGATGTAGACAGGCACGAACACGATTGGCGTGCGCGAGGAACGCAGGAAGCTGCGCAGGGTGATGGCCAGCATTCCCGTGCGTGGCTGCAGCATGCGCCCGGTACGCGAACGACCACCCTCGACGAAGTACTCCACCGGGAAGCCTTTGGTGTACAGCGTGTGCAGGTATTCGTTGAACACGGCGGTGTAGAGCGGGTTGCCCTTGAACGAGCGGCGCATGAAGAAGGCGCCACCGCGGCGCAGCAGGTTGCCCACCACGGGCATGTTCAGGTTGATGCCGGCCGCCACATGCGGGGGTGTCAGGCCATTCTTGAACAGCAGGTACGACAGCAGCAGGTAGTCGATGTGGCTGCGGTGGCAAGGGACGTAGATCACCTCGTGGCCCGGGGCGATGCCCTGCACCTGCTCGATGTGGTTGACCTTGATGCCGTCGTAGATCTTGTGCCAGAACCAGCTGAGCACCACTTCGAGGAAGCGAATGGCCGTGTAGGTGTAGTCCGAGGCGATTTCATTGCCGTAATGGCGGGCCTGTGCCTCGGCCTTGGCTTGGGGCACGTGCTCGCGCTCGGCGTGCTCGGCGATGGCCTGGCGCACCAACGGCGCATGGATCAAGCCTTTGACCAGGTTGCGTCGGTGGGAGATGTCCGGCCCGATGACCGCTGTCTTGAGGTTGCGCAAGTGCACGCGCATCAGGCGCTGGGCCATGCGCACGGTGCGGGCGTGGCCCTTGTTGTGCTGCACCAGTTCGCGCAGGTGGATCGGGGTGGAGAACTGCACCCGGGTCTTGCGCCCCAGGATCAGTACGGTCAGCAAGCGGCGCAAGCGCCCGGTCACCGCCCAGCTGTCGGCGAACAGCAGCTTCCACGGGCTCGACTCGCTGTCAGGCGACTGTCCCCAGAACACGCTGACTGGAATGATCTGCGCATCTTCCTCGGCATGCTGGCCGAGCACCTCTACCAGACGCTCCAGGGTAGGCGGGGCGCCGCTTTTGTCATGGCGCCCCAGCCAGTCCGGATCAGGGGTGAGATAGAAGAACGCAGCCGCCTCGTGCAGGGGGCCGACGACCACTGGCAGTACCGGGCGTGGCAGCCCTGCCTTGGTGCATTCGTGGTCGAGCACCGCCAGGTCCGTGAGCGCAGGCGAAGGCAAGGCATAGAAAACAGGGCGACTGCGGTCGAGCTTGAGGGTCAGGGCCGACTGATTGATGGTTTCGGAGCGCACCCACAGGTACAGCAACCGGCGTAGAACGCCGAATACCAAGCGGTGCAGGGGAGAACGGGTCATGAAGAGAGCCCTGGTTGAGGGTGAAGAGTGCTGGGCACAGCAATCGCTGCGCGGTTAGCCCATACAGGCCAGTCGTTCGTATTGCGCCTAGCTTGCCGTGCACCTCGCCGGTCTTCAAATTTTTTATGCGCCAGCACCGTTCAGGCCTGCCGCTTGCAGGAGATTTACGCACGCGGCGCTGATTCGGGGCGATTGTCTCGTGTCTGCAAGGCGATTTTCACAATAAAAATCCGGAGTAGTGCAGATGTCGTCTCGTGAGACTGGGAACGTGAAGTGGTTCAACGATGCCAAGGGCTATGGCTTCATTCAACGGGAAGGGGGCGCGGATGTCTTCGTCCACTACCGGGCCATCCGGGGTGAGGGGCATCGCAGCCTGGTCGAGGGCCAACAGGTCGAGTATGCCTGCGTGCAGGGCCAGAAAGGCCTGCAGGCCGAGGATGTCGTGGGTCTCTGAGCGGCCAGGCCCAAGCCTGAAGCTGCAAGCCGGCTGTGCCTGCAGCTTCAGGGACGCCCGTCAGGGCGATGTACGCCAGGTGATTTCCTCTTCGCCGTCGGCACTGATACGCACCCAGCGGTCAGCATCCTCCTCGCCGTCTTCCTCTACCCAGCCGCCGGGTGCACAGCGTACTTCCACACCCAGGGCCGCGTGGGCATCACGCCCACAGGCGATGTCATCGGCCCAGGGCGTCTGGTCGCTTTCCAGGTACAGGCTGTTCCATTTCCCTACAGCCTTGGGTAACCAAGTGACCGGAATGTTACCGGCCTGGCACTTGTAGGTCTGGCCTTTCTGCTTCCATTCGGTGCACGGGCCGATGGCCTGGGTCAGCCAGGCTGCAATCTGCTTGTGGTCGACTTCGGCGTCCTTGAGGTAAATCTCGATATCAGGTTGGCGCATAACACCTCCGGGTGTGCTCATGCTTGGCGCACGAAATAGTCAAAACGCATGGAGACGGTGACCTCGAACGGTTCCGGCTGCTCGACCACTTGCGCCCGACGCTCTGCACTGGCACGCCAGCCGTGCGGGGTCATGGCGAGCAACGCAGCACGGGCTTGAGGTTCGGCCAGGCTCAGGCGAAATTCCAGGACCTCGCCATGGGCGTGGTACATGCCTTGGGGCACCAGGGCCAGATGCTTGTCGTCAGCATAGGGGCGTACCTGGTCGTAGAGTACTTCGCGCAGCTCCATCAGGTGGCCGCTGGTAGGGCCTACGCGCATCAGGCCGCCGCCTGGGCTCAACACCCGGCTAGCTTCGGCCCAATCCAGCGGGCTGAAGACGCTGGCGACGAACTGGCAGCTGGCATCGGCCAACGGCACGCGCGCCATGCTGGCTACCATCCAGGTGACGTCCGGTGCGCGGCGGCAGGCACGCTTGACCGCCTCACGGGAGATGTCCAGGGCGTAGCCATTGGCATCAGGCAGTGCCTGGGCCACTTGCGCGGTGTAGTAGCCTTCGCCGCAACCGATGTCCAGCCACGCGCCGGGCTGGCGCTCGGCCGCCAACTGCGCCAGCCGTCCGGCCACAGGTGCGTAATGGCCGGCGTCCAGAAAATGACGGCGTGCTTCGACCATGGCCTGGTTGTCACCTGGGTCGCGACTGTTCTTGTGCTGCACCGGCAGCAGGTTCAGGTAGCCCTGGCGCGCGCGATCAAAGCGGTGGCCGGCTGGGCACACCACGCCGTTGTCGAGCGGGCTCAGGGCAGCCTGGCAGAGTGGGCAGGTCAGCATCAGGCGAGCAACCGTACCAGGGTCTGGTAATAGATTTCGGTCAGCAGGTCCAGGTCGCTGGCCAGGATGCGCTCGTCGACCTGGTGGATGGTGGCATTGACCGGGCCAAGTTCGACCACTTGGGTGCCCATGGTGGCAATGAAGCGGCCATCGGAGGTGCCGCCGCTGGTGGAGGGTTGGGTCTCGCGGCCGGTGACGCCCTTGATGCTGGCCGAAACCGCATCGAGCAGCTCGCCTGGCTCGGTCAGGAACGGCAGGCCGGACAACGCCCACTCCACCGACCAATCCAGTTCATGCTTGTCCAGGATGGCCGAGACCCGAGCCTTCAGGCCCTCTACGGTGGACTCGGTGGAGAAGCGGAAGTTGAACAGCGCTGTCAGTTCGCCGGGCACCACGTTGGTTGCGCCGGTCCCGGCATTGAGATTGGAAATCTGGAAGCTGGTCGGGGGAAAAAAGGCGTTCCCCTGGTCCCAATGTTCGGCAGCCAGTTCCGCCAGCGCTGGCGCGGCCAGGTGGATCGGGTTGCGCGCCAGGTGCGGGTAGGCAACGTGGCCCTGCTTGCCGCGCACAGTCAGCGTGGCGCCGAGCGAGCCACGACGGCCATTCTTGACCACATCGCCCAGCACGGTGGTGCTGGAGGGCTCGCCGACGATGCACCAGTCAAGGCGCTGGTTGCGCGCCTTGAGGCGTTCGACCACGGCCTTGGTGCCGTGATGGGCCGGGCCTTCCTCGTCACTGGTGATCAGGAAGGCGACCTGGCCCCGGTGCTCGGGGTAGTCACGCACGAAGCGCTCGCTGGCCACCACCATGCACGCCAGGCTGCCCTTCATGTCGGCCGCGCCACGGCCACAGAGCATGCCGTCGGCATCGATCAACGCCTGGAACGGCTCGTGTTGCCACTGCTGGACGGGGCCGGTGGGCACTACATCGGTGTGACCGGCAAAGCACAGCACCGGGCCTGGCTGGGTGCCGTGAGTGGCCCAGAAATTGTCGACGTCCTCGATGCGCATCGGTTCCAGCTCGAAGCCCACGGCGCCCAGGCGCTGCATCATCTGCGCCTGGCAATCGGCGTCGACGGGGGTGACCGAGGGACGACGGATCAGGTCGCAGGCCAGTTGAAGGGTAGGCGAGAGCTCGGCAGGGGCCGTCATGGGGAACTCCGGGGCAAGGCAAGGCGGGAAAACTGAGGGGCGTTATCTTATATCAAATGATGCTGGGCTTCACGGCCCAATCGCCGGCAAGCCGGCCCTCACCGGTCCTGCACGCATCCGAACAAAACACGTTGTGTGCAAGCCGGCTTGCCGGTGATGGCCGGCAGGTCGGCCTGCACGCCCTGAAGCCTAGTGTGTCTCGGCAGCCTTATCTGCGGCCTTCTCTTCAGGCTTGGGCAGTGATGATAGAAGCGCCATCACCAACGCGGCCAGGTAGGGCAGCGACTGCACCAACAGCATGGCGACCCAGAAGCGCATGTCCGAGCTCGGCAAGCCCTGCACCAGATAGATCCCGGCTGCAGCGCCCCACAACAGCAGCATGATGAACAGTTCCTCCCGCGCTTCGGAAATCGCCACCAGCAAGCCATGGCTGTCGGCATGCTTCGGTGTGCGGATGAACGGCATGCTGCTGGTGAAGAACCCGTACAGCACGGCCTTGGCGATGGTGTGCGACAACGCCAGCCCGGCCAGCGCAGCCGCCAAGGCATCCTTGAGGTTGACCCCCACGGCGCGGCGATACAGGAACACGATCTTGCCGACCTTGAAGAAGAACAGCGCCAGTGGCGGGATGGCGAAGATCATCAGCGGCGGGTCCACCCGGTGCGGCACGATGATCATGGCGGCAGACCACAACAAGGCCCCCACCGTGAAGAAGATGTTCATGCCGTCGGCAATCCACGGCAGCCAGCCGGCCAGGAAGTGGTAACGCTGGCCCCGGGTCAATTCGCTGCCTTTGCCGCGCAGCAGGGCCGCGGCGTGGTGCTTGATGATCTGGATGGCGCCATAGGCCCAGCGGAAGCGCTGTTTCTTGAAGTCGATGAAGGTGTCAGGCATCAGGCCCTTGCCATAGCTGTTGTGGGCGTAGGCCGCCGACAGGCCCTTCTCGAACACCCGCAGGCCCAGTTCGGCATCCTCGCAAATGCACCACTCGGCCCAGCCCAGTTCGTCCAGCACGCTGCGCCGGGTCATGGTCATGGTGCCGTGCTGGATGATCGCATCGCGGTCATTGCGGGTGACCATGCCGATGTGGAAGAAGCCCTTGTACTCGCTGTAGCACAGCTTCTTGAAGGCGCTCTCGTGCTGGTCGCGGTAGTCCTGCGGCGACTGCACCACGGCGATCTTCGGATCGGCGAAATGCGGCACCATGTGCTTGAGCCAGTTGCGGTCTACACAGTAGTCCGAGTCGATCACCGCGATCACTTCAGCATCCTTGGCCGTGAGCGGGAGCAGGTAGTTGAGCGCGCCGCCCTTGAAACCAGCCAGGGGGGCGACGTGGAAGAAACGGAAGCGCTCGCCGAGCTGTTCACAATGGGCCTTGAGCGGCTCCCACACCGCCGGGTCCTTGGTGTTGTTGTCGATGACCAGCACTTCGTAATCTGGATAATCCAGCGCAGCCAGGGCATCGAGGGTCTGTTTGACCATTTCCGGCGGTTCGTTGTAGCACGGCACATGCACTGACACTTTCGGTCGGTAGGCACTGTCGCCTTGCACCGGCAGGAATTCGCGCCGCCGCTTGTGAGTCCATACCGCCTCGGCCAGTTCATGAGCCTCGGTCAGTAGCACGATGAACACGCCCAGTGCGCCGAGGGCCAGGAGCACGCCGACCGTAAGGCTGAACCAGGTGCTGTACTGCTGGCTGTAGTCGTAGGCGATCCACACCAGCACCGACCCGCACAGGAAGGTGATGAAGGTCAGGAAGGTGCGTCCACGCTGACGCAGGGCCGAGCCATCGATGAACAGCACCATCAATGCGATCATCGCCAGCACCACCGAGGCCACTGCCAGGGCTCGCCATTGGGGAATGGCGACCACGGGGCCTTCGAAGTTGAATTTCTGCTGGCGTTCGGCGTTGAACACACCCCAGTAGGCCCCGACCGAGCCTTCATCACTGGCTTTCCAGGGTTGGTCGTAAGCTTCGATCACAAAATAGTTGAAGCCACGTCGATTGAGCGTATTGACCAAGGTGCGCAGGTAAATCGCCTGGTCGGCCTGGGTGGCATCGGCACCGCCGCGCATCCGGCCATTGCTTGGCCAGCCCACTTCCGAGAGCAGCAGCGGCTTGCGGGGGAACTGGTGTTTCAACTCGCGGGCACGGTCGAGGACGAACTCGACCGAGTCTTTCATGGGCACGAATTCCCAATAGGGCAGGATGTGGGCGGCGATCAGGTCCACGTGCTTGGCCAGCTGCGGGTTCTGTTTCCAGATGTGCCACTGCTCGCTGGTGGTCACCGGCACTTTCACAGCCGCGCGTACACGGTCCAGGTACCGGATGAGGTTTTCCGTCGTCACTTCCTCGCGGAACAACGCCTCGTTGCCGACCACCACCCGTACCACGCTGCGCGAGGTGTTAGCCAGTTCGATGGCTGTGGCGATCTCGCGCTCGTTGCGCTCCAGGTCCGGGCTGATCCAGATGCCCACCGTGACCCGCAAGCCGAATTCCTCGGCCAGCTTGGGTATGTGCGCCTGAGTGCCTTCGACGGTGTAGATACGGATGCTGTCGGTGAGCTTGCTCATCTGCTCCAGGTCCTGACGCATCTCGTTGTCGTCCGGGTACTGACCCTTCTGCGGGCTTTCACCCAGGCGAAACGGCGAATAGGAAAAGCCGGAGATCTGTTCGGGCCAGGCCGGTGCCGATACCGGGCGATTGATCAGCGCCCAGAAACCGGTGAACAGCGCCGCGATGGCCAGGACCACTACCAGGTTCAGGCCGAATTTACGTGAAGACATTGTCGTCCATAAGTGTCGAAGTGTTACGACATTAAAGCAGGGTTAAGGTGTCTTTCCTAACCGTGCAGGCCATGGCCTGGCTGGCCTATAATGCGCGCCGGTTTTTTGAGGTACTGACATGAGCACAGAAGATCCACGGTTTGCAGGGGTGGCCCGCCTGTATGGCGACCAGGGCTTGCAGCGCCTGCAACAGGCCCATGTTGGCATCGTCGGGATTGGCGGGGTGGGCTCATGGGTGGCCGAAGCCCTGGCCCGCTCGGGGGTGGGTGAGATCTCCTTGTTCGACCTGGACGATGTGTGCGTGAGCAATACCAACCGTCAGGCACACGCGCTGGAAGGGCAGGTGGGCCGGCCCAAGGTCGAGGTAATGGCCGAGCGCCTGCGGGCAATCAACCCGGGGTGCAAGGTGCATGCAGTGGCCGATTTCGTCACCCGCGAGACCATGGCCGAGTACATCACTGAACAGTTCGACTACGTGGTGGACTGCATCGACAGCGTGATGGCCAAGGCAGCCCTGATCGCCTGGTGCCGGCGGCGCAAGATCGGCATCGTCACCACCGGTGGTGCAGGTGGCCAGATCGATCCGACCCAGATCCAGATCGCGGACTTGAACAAGACCTTCAACGACCCGCTGGCCTCACGGGTGCGCTCGACCCTGCGCCGCGACTACAACTTCTCGCGCAATGTCAGCCGTAACTATGGCGTGCCCTGTGTGTTTTCCAGTGAGCAGCTGCGTTATCCCAAGGGGGATGGCAGCGTGTGCCTGCAGAAGAGTTTTGTGGGTGAGGGCGTGCGGCTGGACTGCTCCGGCGGCTTTGGCGCGGTGATGATGGTGACGGCCACCTTCGGCATGGTGGCCGCCAGTAAAGCTGTGGAGAAGCTGGTAGCAGGTGCCAGGCGGCCTTCGGAGCGTGTCCGGCCAGCGTGAGTGCGTGCTGGCATCACCGCCCCGATGCCAGCACCGCCATGCGCTGCACCACGGCATGCAAGCCGTTGCTGCGTGAGGGCGACAACTGGCGCTCAAGGCCCAGTTGCCCGAACCAGTCCTGTACGTCCAGCGCTAGCAGCGCCTCACTGTTCAAGCCCTGCACCCTCACCAGCAGCAGCGCCAGCAGACCGCGCAGCAGGCGTGCATCGCTGCTGGCCTTGAATTGCCAGTGGCCGTCCACGGCATCGGCCACCAGCCAGACCAGGCTTTCGCACCCGTGCACGCGATTGGCCTCGGTTTTCTCGGCTTCGGCCAGCGGTTCCAGCCGTTCCCCCCACTGCATCAACAGCCGCGCACGCTGCTCCCAGCCCTTGCTCTGCGCAAAGGCCTCCAGTGCCTGATGGGCTTGGGCCGGCAAGGTCATCGCAGCAGCTCCAGCGCCTGATCCAGCGCCTCGAAGAAACGTTGCAGGTCGGCCTGATCATTGTAGAGGCCCAGCGACACGCGGATCGCCCCGTCCAGGCCCAACCCCTGGAGCAGTGGCATCGCACAGTGATGGCCTGCCCGCACGGCGATGCCCTGCTCGGTGAGCAGGTGCGCGATATCGGCGTTGTGCACGCCTTTCACGACAAAGCTGGCCAACGCGCACTGCGGCAGGCCTAGCAGGCGAATGCCTTCGCGTTGCGTGAGGCCCTCGATCAGCCGGGCATGCAAGCCGGCCTCGTGAGCCAGCACCGCCGCCGTGTCCAGGCCCGCGAGGTAATCGAGCGTAGCGCCAAGGCCGATCACCCCGGCGATGGGCGGGGTGCCAGCTTCCAGGCCCAGTGGCGCCGGCCTGAAGCTCGCGCGCTGGTACTCGGCCAGTTGCACCATCTCCCCGCCAAACTGCCAATGGCGCAGCAGGCCCAGCGCCTGATTGCGCCCGTACAGCACGCCCACCCCGTCCGGCCCGTACAGCTTGTGGCTGGAGAACATGTAGAAGTCGCACCCCAGTTGCTGCATGTCCTGGCGCCCATGCACCACACCCTGGGCGCCGTCCACCACCGTCAGAGCACCCTGTGCGCGGGCATGGGCGAGCAGGGCCGGCAGCGGCTGCCAGGTGCCCAGCACGTTGGACAGCTGGCTGACGGCGAGCACACGAGTGCGTGGCCCGATCATCTGCAGCGCTCGCTCCAGGTCGATGAAGCCGCGCGTATCGACCGGCAATATCACCAGGCGCAGGTTGCGCCGGTGTGCCAGCTGCTGCCAGGGCAGCAAGTTGGCATGGTGTTCAAGGGCGCTGATGGCGATCTCGTCGCCGGCCTCGAAGCGAGACTCCAGGCCATAGGCCAGCAGGTTCAGCGCAGCCGTGGCGCCGTGGGTGAACACGATCTGCCCGGTCTGGCCGACATTCAACCAGCGGGCAACCTTGTCGCGGCTGGCTTCGAAGGCCTCGGTCGCCCTTGCGCCAGGCAGGTGCTGGGCACGGTGGACATTGGCCGCGCCGCTGCCATAGTAATGGCCCAGGGCCTCGAGCAGCGCCTGGGGTTTCTGGGCGGTCGCGGCGCTGTCCAGATAGGTCTGGTGCTGGCTTTGCAGGGCGTCGATGGCAGGAAAATCGGCACGCCAGGGGGAGGGCTGGAACATATTCGCGGGGCCTGGAATGAAAATCGGGTCTGGCGTGGAGGCGCCAGACCCGATCTTAACACTTCATACCCGGCGGGCGTTTCAGTTGTGTGCGTGCAAGGCTTCGTTCAGCTCGATGGCTGACTTGTGGGTCTTGCACTCGACGGCGCCATTGAGCGAATTGCGGCGGAACAACAGGTCGGCCTGGCCAGCCAGGTCGCGTGCCTTGACGACCTTGACCAGTTCGTTGTGCTCATCCAGCAGGTTCACCTTGGTCCCGGCGGTGATGTACAGACCCGCTTCAACAGTATTGCGATCACCCAGCGGGATGCCGATACCGGCGTTGGCACCGATCAGGCAGCCTTCGCCCACCTTGATAACGATGTTGCCGCCACCGGACAGGGTTCCCATGGTCGAGCAGCCGCCACCGAGGTCCGAGCCCTTGCCGACGAAGACGCCGGCCGAAACACGCCCTTCGATCATGCCTGGGCCTTCGGTGCCGGCGTTAAAGTTGACGAAGCCTTCGTGCATGATGGTGGTGCCTTCGCCGATGTGGGCGCCCAGGCGTACCCGTGCAGTGTCGGCGATGCGCACGCCGGCCGGGACCACGTAGTCGGTCATCTTCGGGAACTTGTCCACCGAGAACACTTCCAGCAGCTCACCACGCAGGCGCGCTTCGAGTTGCAGCTCGGCGAGCTCGGCCAGGTCCACGGCACCGATGTTGGTCCAGGCCACGTTTGGCAGCAGGGGGAAGATACCGGCCAGGCTCACGCCGTGCGGCTTGACCAGGCGATGGGACAGCAGGTGCAGTTTGAGGTACGCCTCGGGCGTGGAGGCCAGGGTGGCGTCTTCGGCCAGCAGGGTGGCTACCAATGGTTTTTGGCTTTCTGCCAGGCGCGTGAGCAGGGCGGCTTGAGCGGCATCGACGCTTCTGACGGCGTCGGCCAGTTGCGCGGCCTGGGCGTTGCTGAAGGTGATGGCCTGGTTGCCACCTTCATAGCCAAGGATCGGTGCGATGGCAGCGACCAACTCGGGGCTCGGGTCGATGAGGGGCTGTGCGTAGAACACTTCCAGCCAGGCGCCCTGGCGGTTCTGGGAGCCGACACCGAAGGCCAGGCTGAATAGGGAATTGGACATGTAGTTACCTCGTACTAAATGGGGTAGGGACTCAGGCCAGGGCTGCGGCGTACAGGTCGGGCTTGAAACCCACCAGCGTGCGCGTACCCAGGTCGAGTACCGGGCGCTTGATCATCGAAGGCTGGGCCAGCATGAGCTCGACGGCCTTGGCCTGGTCGAGATCGGCTTTGCTGGCGTCGTCCAGCTTGCGGAACGTGGTGCCGGCGCGGTTGAGGATGGTTTCCCAGCCGTGCTCGTCGCACCAGCGGTTCAGGCTGTCACGGTCGATGCCTTGAGTCTTGTAGTCATGGAATTCGTAGGCGATGGCCTGGTCGTCGAGCCAGGTACGAGCCTTTTTCATGGTGTCGCAGGCTTTGATGCCGTAGAGCGTGTAGGTCATTGTGTGCATCGGGGATACGTGTCGCCCCAATCTCTCCATTTCCGAATGTCAGTCGCGCGATTATGCGATAACCCTTCGCACGGCGCCACGGGCGGTTGACCCGAACGGGCGGGGTTGCTGCTGCATAATCCTGCTGCCGCTCTGCCTGGGCAGGAACGTGCGCCCATTTGCACCCAACCACCGGTCATTGCCCAATCCCGGCTGAACCCTTGGGTGTCAGGTGTATCTTCATGTTACACATTAGTGCGCCACCTGCGACCTTGGTGCAGCGGCCAGGCAGGCTTGTCACCCGTTACCATGCTGATCCAGGTTTACGTTTTGTCCTCGTGCACGGGGCCGTTTGAAGAAGGAAGACCCACTGGATGCAGTCCGCCTATACCGTCCTTATCCTGCTGATGCTGGTCAGCGTGTCGAAATTGGTCGGCCGCCTCATTCCCCTGCCTCTGCCGCTGGTACAGATCGCCGCTGGCGCTTTGCTGGCCTGGCCGACCCTCGGGCTGCATGTCGCCCTGAACCCCGAGCTGTTTTTGTTCCTGTTTTTGCCGCCGCTGTTGTTCGCCGATGGCTGGCGCATTCCCAAGCGCGAGTTGTGGCGCATTCGGGGCCCGGTGGTGGCCCTGGCGGTGGGGTTGGTGCTGTTTACCGTGGTCGGTGCGGGCTATTTCATCCACTGGCTGCTGCCGAGCATCCCGTTGCCGGTAGCATTCGCGCTGGCAGCCGTATTGTCGCCGACCGACGCGGTGGCCGTTTCGGCCATTACCCAGGACCGCCTGCCTACGCCATTGATGCACATGCTCCAGGGTGAGGCGTTGATGAACGATGCTTCGGGCCTGGTCACATTCAAGTTCGCCCTGGCTGCCGCCATTACCGGTGTGTTTTCACTGACCGACGCCAGCTTCAGCTTCGCACTGGTAGCGCTTGGCGGCCTGGCTGTGGGGGTGGCGCTGAGTTGGCTGGTCGGCCGCCTGCGTGCCTGGATGATCGGCCGCGGCTGGGACGACCCGGCTACCCATGTGGTGTTCATGCTGCTGCTGCCGTTCGCGGCCTATGTGGTGGCCGAGCGCCTTGGGGTTTCGGGCATCCTCTCGGCAGTGGCGGCTGGCATGATGCAGAGCTGGCTCGATCTGCTGCCACGCCAGACCAGCACCCGCCTGCTCAATCGCAGCGTGTGGTCGCTGCTGGAGTTCGCGTTCAACGGCTTGATTTTCCTGCTGCTGGGCTTGCAACTGCCCGACATCGTCAAGGCGGTGGTCAGCCATGAAACCACGCTGTGGCCGACCCTGGCCTGGCGCTGCCTGGACGTGGTCGCCATCTTTGCGACGCTGATCTTGCTGCGGTTCATCTGGGTGCAGAGCATCTGGCGCCTGGTGGGGGTTCTACGCCGCTGGCGGGGCAGGCCTGCGCTGGTGATGTTGCCCACCGCGCGCTCGTGCTGGCTGCTCACGCTGGGCGGTGTGAGAGGTGCTGTCACCCTGGCAGGTGTGATGTCGATCCCGTTGCTGATTGGGGCGGGCAAGGCGTTTCCAGAACGCGACCTGCTGATCTTCATTGCCGCCGGTGTCATCCTGCTGTCGTTGATCAGCGCCTGTGTCGCGTTGCCGCTTTTGCTGCGCGGGGTGAGCAAAAGCCCTGACGAGCGCATGCAGCAAGAGGTACATGAGGCCTGGCGACGCACCGCTGAGGCTGCGATTCACGCCTTGGAGGCCGAGGAGGTGGTCGATGCCAACGCCCCGCAGGATGCCGCCCAGGCCACACTGGCTACGGAGTTGAAAGCTCGGCTGATGGCCGAGTATCGCGATCAGCTGGACCGGCACAACGACAGCGAAGAGGCCAGGGCCCTGGCCGAGCAGATGGACCTGCTCGAGCGCCGTCTGCGCTTGCGTGCGCTGCGGGCCCAGCGCCTGGAACTGTACAACCTGCACCGCCAGCACCTGCTCGGTGACGAGGTGGTGCGGCATGTGCTGGGCGAGTTGGACATGAGCGAGGCTAACCTGGGCCAGGTCAAGTGAGCTGGCCCCGTCTCGCGTAAAGGCTTCAGCGCGCGTGCATGAACGCGCGAATTCGCTCGGCTGCCTCGATGCATTCGGACAGTGGGGCGACCAGTGCCATGCGCACGCGTCCGGCGCCGGGATTTACCTCATCCACTTCACGGGACAGGTACGAGCCTGGTACCACGGTCACGTGCTCGGCCTCGAACAGATCGCGCGTGAAGTCGACATCGCTACCCGGTACCTTGGCCCACAGGTAGAAACTGCCGTCCGGGCGTTGCACGTCCAGTACCGGTTCAAGGATGGCCAGCACGGCGTCGTACTTGGCGCGGTACTGGTCGCGGTTGGCGCGCACATGTGCCTCGTCCTCCCAGGCGGCGATGCTGGCCAGCTGTGTCTGCACCGGCATGGCGCAGCCATGGTAGGTGCGGTACAGCAGGAACGGCTTGATGATGTCGGCATCGCCGGCGACGAAGCCCGAGCGCAGACCCGGCAGGTTCGAACGCTTGGACAGGCTGTGGAATACCACGCAGCGCTTGAAATCGCGACGTCCCAGCTCCGCGCAGGCCGTCAGCAGCCCCGGGGGCGGTGCATCTTCATCGAAATACAACTCGCTGTAGCATTCGTCGGCGGCGATCACAAAGTCGTGCGCATCGGCCAGCGCGATCAACTTCTTCAAGGTGTCCATCGGCACCAGGGCGCCGGTGGGGTTGCCGGGTGAACACAGGAACAGGACCTGGCAACGGGCCCAGACGTGGTCGGGCACCGCGTCGAAGTCGGGGTTGAAGCCATTGCTTTCCAGGCATGGCAGGTAATGCGGGGTGGCGCCGGCCAGCAGCGCAGCCCCTTCATAGATCTGGTAGAACGGGTTGGGGCTCAACACCAGGCCATCGGCATCACGGTCGACCACCGCCTGGGTAAAAGCGAACAGCGCTTCGCGGGTGCCGTTCACGGGCAGGATATGACGTTCGGCATCCAGCCAGCCAGCCGGCACGCCAAAGCGTCGCTCGCACCACTGCCCGATGGCCTGGCGCAAGGCAGGCAGGCCCAGGGTGCTGGGGTATACCGCCAGCTTGTCGAGATTGTCGGCCATCGCTTGGGCCACGAAGGGTGGCGAGGCGTGCTTGGGCTCGCCGATCGACAGGGCAATGGCGCGCTTGTCAGCAGCGGGTGTAACGCTACCCAGCAGGGCACGCAGCTTTTCGAAAGGGTAGGGCTGAAGCAGGCTCAAGGCAGGATTCATTGGCGCAAGGTCTCGTCAATCATGTCGTCAAAAGGTCACGCGGGCAGGGCTGGCGCTGGCCTGCCCTGCTTGCAGTTGTTGCACGATGGCTTCCTGCAGGCGGCTGCACAGTTGCGGGTCGGACAGTGGCTGGTTGTCGGCATCGGTGATGAAGAACACGTCCTCCACCCGCTCGCCCAAGGTGGCAATCTTGGCGTTCTGCAACGACAGGTCGAACTCCAGGAAGATGCGCCCCAGCCGCGCCAGCAGGCCCGGCCGGTCGGGCGCGGTGATTTCGAGAATGGTCACCGGGCGCTGGGCGTCGTTGAGGATGGTCACCTGCGGCGGGAAGTCGAAGTGCTTGAGTTGGCGCGGCACCCGACGCTGGATGATCGTGGGGTAGTCCTCGGGGTTGCGCAGGGCCTCGGTCAGGCCGTCGCGAATCTGCCTGACCCGCTGCGGGTTGTCGCCGATCGCACCGCCGTCGTTATCCAGCACGATGTAGGTGTCCAGGGTGAACTGGCTACTGGAGGTGATGATGCGGGCGTCGTGGATGTTCAGGTTCAACTGCGACATGGCCGCCACCGTCACGGCGAAGAAATCGTGCTGGTCAGGGGCATAGATGAAGATCTGGGTCCCGCCTTCGAATTCGCGCTGGGTGGTTTCCTTGATCAACACCAGCGGGCCGCCGTCAGCGGGCTGTTGCAGGATGGCGTCGGTGTGCCAGGCCACGTCGGAGGCGGTGTGCTTGAGGAAGTAATCATCCCCCAGCTGAGACCACAACTGCTCCACGTCATCCGGGTCGGTGCCGTCGCGCACCAGCGTGTCCAGTGCCGAGGACTGGGTCTGGCGGATCTGCTCCTCACGATCCAGCGGGTTTTCAAGCCCACGGCGCAGGGCACGCTTGGTTTCGGTGTACAGCTGGCGCAACAGGCTGGCTCGCCACGAATTCCACAAGGTGGGGTTGGTGGCGTTGATATCCGCCACTGTCAGCACATAGAGGTAGTCCAGCCGCGTTTCGTCCCCTACGTGCAAGGCGAAGTCATTGATCACCTGCGGGTCGGACAAATCCTTGCGCTGGGCGGTGGTGGACATGACCAGGTGGTTCTGCACCAGCCAGGCGATCAACCGGCTGTCCCAGGCAGGGAGCTGGTGGCGCTCGCAGAACTTGAGGGCATCGACCGCGCCGAGTTCGGAGTGATCGCCCTGACGGCCCTTGCCAATGTCGTGGTAGAGCCCGGCCAGGTAGATCAGCTCAGGCTTGGGCAAGCGGCCCATGAGCTTGCTGGCCAGCGGGAATTTCTCCGACACCGGCGTGTACTGCAACTTGCGCAGGTGCTTGATCAGGTTGAGGGTGTGGGCATCGACGGTATAGATGTGGAACAGGTCATGCTGCATCTGCCCGACGATCAGCCCGAACTCCGGCAGGTAGCGCCCGAGGATGCCGTACCGGTTCATGCGCCGCAGGTTGCGATGAATACCGATTTCACACTTGAACAGCTCGATGAACAAACTGGTGTTGCGGATATCGTTGCGGAAGGTGTCGTCGATCAGGTGCCGATGCTCGCGCAGCAGGCGTACCGTATCGGCACGCACGCCCTTGATTTCCGGGTGCTGGGCCATCAGCACGAACATTTCCAGCATGGCGAACGGCGTGCGCTTGAACACGTTCGGGCGCACGGCCTCGATGTAGCCGTCATGCAGGCGGAAGCGTGCATTGAGCGGTTGGGTGGTGCCGCTGTCGTCGTCGGCGAGAATGACTTCCTCAAAATGCTGGATGATCAGGTCGCACAATTGACTGATGCTCATCACCACCCGGTAGTACTGCTGCATGAACTGCTCAATGGCACGCTTGGGGTTTTCGTCGCTGTAGCCCAGCAGGGCGGCGATGCTGCGCTGGTGGTCGAACAGCAGGCGGTCCTCGGCACGGCCGGCGAGCATGTGCAGGGCGTAACGCACCCGCCACAGGAAGTCCTGGGAGGAGGCCAGGAGCGCGTTCTCGCTTTCCAGCAGGAAGCCTTCGCCGGCCAGGGCATGCAGGTTCAGGGTGCCGTACTGGCGGCGCGCCACCCACAGCACGGTCTGGATGTCCCGCAGCCCGCCAGGCGAACCCTTGACGTTGGGCTCGAGGTTATACTCGGTGTCGTTGTACTTGTGGTGACGCGCCTGCAGCTCGGCGCGCTTGGCCAGGAAGAACTCGCGGCTCGGCCACATGTGCGCCGTGCTGGTGACCTCGAGCATGCGCTGGCGCAGGGCTTGCGGGCCGGCGATGGTGCGGCTCTCCATCATGTTGGTGATGATGGTGAGGTCGGCGCGGGCCTGTTCGGCACACTCGTCGACGGTGCGCACGCTCTGGCCGACCTCCAGGCCGATGTCCCACAGCAGGGTCAGAAAGCGCTCGATGGCGTCGCGATACCGCTCATGCTCGGCATCACCCAGCAGGATGAGCAGGTCGATGTCCGAGTGCGGGTGAAGCTCACCACGCCCGTAGCCGCCGACCGCCACCAGGGAAATGCCGTCCTGCGCGCCCCAGTCGAACTGGTTCCAGGCCTGCTGCAGGACGTTGTCCACCAGCCAGGCCCGGGCCTGGATCAGTGGGCGGATGGCGTGGCCTGCGCGAAAGCGTCTGTCCAGCACCTCGCCCGCCTGGCGAATGGCCTTCTTGAAGGCGGGTATGGGGCTGGCCTTGAGGGCCAGTTCCGCCTGGAACTGACCACGGTCGAACAGTTCGGGGTCGAGCTGGGGCATGGGGTCAGGTTCCTGTCATCGAAGGCTGCTAGGGTGGCTCAGGCCGAAGTGCGGGCGATGGTGTCGTCCTTGCGCAGGGTGAAGATCTCGTACCCGGTCGCCGTGACCACCAGGGTATGCTCCCACTGCGCCGAGAGCTTGCGGTCCTTGGTGATCGCGGTCCAGCCATCGCCCAGCACCTTGGTGTCGGCCTTGCCCTGGTTGATCATCGGCTCGATGGTGAAGGTCATGCCTTCCTTGAGTTCCATGCCAGTGCCGGCGCGGCCGTAATGGAGGATCTGCGGCTCTTCGTGGAACACCTTGCCGATGCCATGACCGCAGAACTCGCGCACCACCGAGAAGCCGTTCTTCTCGGCGTGCTTCTGGATGACTTCGCCGATGTCGCCCAGGCGGCAGCCCGGCTTGACCAGCTCGATGGCCTTGTATAGGCATTCCTGGGTGACCTGGGACAGGCGCTCGGCCCATACCGGCACGGTGCCGACGTGGAACATGCGGCTGGTGTCGCCGTGGTAGCCGTCCTTGATCACCGTGATGTCGATGTTCAGGGTATCGCCATTTTTCAGGGGCTTGTCATTGGGGATACCGTGACAGACCACGTGGTTGATGGACGTGCAGATGGACTTGGGGTAGCCCTTGTAGTTGAGCGGCGCCGGGATGGCCTGCTGGACATTGACAATGTAGTCGTGGCACAGGCGATCGAGCTCTTCGGTGGTGACACCGGGCTTGACATGCTCCTCGATCATTTCCAGCACGTCGGCTGCCAGGCGGCCGGCGATGCGCATCTTCTCGATGTCTTCTGCAGTCTTGATGGTGACGGTCATTACAGGCTCTCTACTCGGCGCCGCAGACGGCGCGTTCAAATCGGGAAAGGCGTCATTCTATCAGAGGTGCGGGCTCGTAGCGGCACGCTGCCCTTGCAAAGGCATCCCTCCAACCGCCCTGGCCGTGCGCTGGCGCCCATGCCCTGCCGTCCGGCGATTGGGGGGTGAGTTTCGTGTTTTGTTTACGCGCAGCCTGTGGTATAACATGCGCCGCTTTCGGAGCCAGCTCCGTCTGCATCCAAACCCACACACGTGTCGACACGATGGCCTGGGTGCCCCGAGCTTCAGGGTTCGCGGGTTGGTCATTGGGATACGTGGAGGCCCAACCCGACTTATCAAGGAACTATCATGTCCCAAGTCAACATGCGCGATATGCTGAAGGCCGGTGTGCACTTCGGCCACCAGACCCGTTACTGGAACCCGAAAATGGGCAAGTACATTTTCGGTGCGCGCAACAAGATCCACATCGTCAACCTGGAAAAAACCCTGCCGATGTTCAACGACGCTCTGTCGTTCGTTGAGCGCCTGGCCCAGGGCAAGAACAAGATCCTGTTCGTCGGCACCAAGCGTTCCGCCGGCAAGATCGTCGCCGAGCAAGCTGCTCGCTGCGGTTCGCCGTACGTTGACCACCGTTGGTTGGGCGGCATGCTGACCAACTACAAGACCATCCGTGCTTCGATCAAGCGTCTGCGCGACCTGGAAACTCAGGCCGAAGATGGCACCTTTGCCAAGCTGACCAAGAAAGAAGCCCTGATGCGCTCCCGCGATCTGGAAAAACTGGACCGCAGCCTGGGCGGCATCAAGGACATGGGCGGTCTGCCTGACGCTCTGTTCGTCATCGACGTTGATCACGAGCGCATCGCGATCACCGAAGCCAACAAACTGGGTATCCCGGTCATTGGTGTTGTCGATACCAACAGCAGCCCGGAAGGTGTTGACTACATCATCCCAGGTAACGATGACGCCATTCGCGCTATCGAGCTGTACATGACTTCCATGGCTGACGCTGTCATCCGTGGCCGCAACAATGTTGCTGGCGGCACCGAAGTCTACGCTGAAGAAGCGGCTGCACCTGCTGCCGAGTAATAGACGCTAGCGTCGACTTGGCACGCGAAAAGGGGGCTATGCCCCCTTTTTGCCACCTTGAAATCCTGCTGTCGACAGCCGTCCCTTCCATGGGCATGCAGGCACAGACAGCGGATTAGCAGAATTGAACGCCCGTCACAAACGGGTGGAATGGTTGAAAAACTTTCCAAGAGGATTTTGAAATGGCAGCAATTACTGCAGCGCTGGTCAAAGAACTGCGCGAGCGTACCGGCGAAGGCATGATGGATTGCAAGAAAGCCCTGGAAAAGGCTGGCGGCGACATCGAAAAAGCCATTGACGACATGCGTGCCTCGGGCGCCATCAAGGCCGCCAAGAAGGCTGGCAACGTGGCTGCCGAAGGCGCGATCGCCGTCAAGACCGACGGCAAGGCCGCCGTACTGCTGGAAGTGAACTCGCAGACCGACTTCCTGGCCCTGCAAGACGACTTCAAGAACTTCGTCGCCGAAAGCCTGGAAGAAGCCTTCGCCCAGAAGCTGACCGACGCCGCTCCGCTGATCGCCTCGCGTGAAGCTGCCCGTGAAGCCCTGGTCGCCAAGTGCGGCGAAAACGTCAACATCCGTCGCCTGGTGCGCGTGGAAGGCGACGTAGTCGGCGCCTACCTGCACGGCAACAAGATCGGTGCTGTCGTTGTCCTGAAAGGCGGTGACGTCGAGCTGGCCAAGAACATCGCCATGCACGTTGCAGCGTCCAACCCCGAGTTCCTGGACTCGTCGGAAATCTCCGCCGAAGCCATCGAGCGCGAGAAGGGTGTCTTCCTGCAGCTGAACGCCGACAAGATCGCCGGCAAGCCGGAAAACATCGTTGAAAACATGATCAACGGCCGCATCACCAAGTTCAAGGCTGAAGCCTCGCTCAAAGAGCAGGCGTTCGTCATGAACCCGGAAGTCAAGGTCGGCGAACTGGCTAAGAAAGCCGGTGCTGAAATCGTTTCCTTCACCTACTTCAAGGTTGGCGAAGGCATCGAGAAGCCAGTCGACGACTTCGCTGCTGAAGTTGCCGCACAGGTTGCTGCTGCCAAGCAGTAAGACAGCCCCGTCTGTCGCCCCAAAGAGGCTGCCCGCTCACGCGCGCAGCCTCTTTGTCAAAGCGGCGAGGCGTTTACACAACGCTGCCGCCGCTGGCGCCGAAACGGTGCCACGCTACAGTTAGCAGGCTGCAAACAGCCCGCACGAATTTTCTACAGTACGCCGCAGGAGAGACTCGCAATGGCTCAGCAGGTGAGTGGTCGCCAACCTCGCTATAAACGCATTTTGCTCAAACTTAGCGGCGAGGCCCTGATGGGCTCCGAAGACTTCGGGATCGACCCGAAGGTGCTCGATCGCATGGCCCTGGAAGTCGGGCAGCTGGTCGGTATCGGTGTGCAGGTCGGCCTGGTCATCGGTGGTGGCAACCTGTTCCGAGGGGCCGCACTGAGCGCCGCCGGCATGGATCGCGTCACCGGCGACCACATGGGGATGCTGGCCACCGTGATGAACGCCCTGGCCATGCGCGATGCGCTGGAGCGCTCGAACATCCCGGCACTGGTCATGTCGGCCATCTCCATGGTGGGCGTCACCGATCACTATGACCGTCGCAAAGCGATTCGCCACCTCAACTCCGGGGATGTGGTAATTTTCTCCGCCGGTACCGGCAACCCGTTCTTTACCACCGACTCGGCAGCCTGCCTGCGGGCCATCGAAATCGATGCCGACGTGGTGCTCAAGGCGACCAAGGTCGATGGTGTGTACACTGCCGATCCATTCAAGGACCCGCATGCCGAGAAGTTCGATCGCCTGACCTATGACGAGGTCCTGGATCGTAAGCTCGGCGTGATGGACTTGACCGCAATCTGCCTGTGCCGTGACCACGGCATGCCATTGCGGGTATTCAACATGAACAAGCCAGGCGCCCTGCTGAACATCGTGGTGGGCGGCGCTGAAGGCACTCTGATCGAGGAAGGCCAAGCATGATCAACGACATCAAGAAAGACGCGCAGGAGCGCATGACCAAGTCCATCGAGGCCCTGGGCCGCAACCTGGCGGCCATCCGCACCGGTCGCGCACACCCAAGCATTCTGGACAGCGTCAAGGTCACTGCCTGGGGTAGCGAGATGCCGCTGAACCAGGTCGCTGCGATCAGCGTCGAGGACGCGCGCACCCTGAAGATCGTCGCTCACGACAAGAACCTGAGCGCTGCTATCGAGAAGGCCATCCTGACCTCCGACCTCGGCCTCAACCCATCGAGCGCCGGCACCACCATCCGTGTGCCGATGCCTGCCCTGACCGAAGAAACCCGCAAGGGCTACACCAAGCAGGCCAGCGGCGTTGCCGAAGACGCCAAGGTCGCCGTGCGCAACGTGCGTCGTGACGCCCTGGCGGACTTGAAGAAGCTGACCAAGGACAAGGCCATCAGCGAAGACGAAGAGCGCCGCGCCGCCGATGACATCCAGAAGCTGACGGACAAGTTCGTCGCCGAGGTGGATGCAGCCTTCAAAGCCAAGGAAAAGGACCTGATGGCCGTCTAAGGCCAGGTTTTTTTTAATGGAAAAGACCAAGCCAGCGGTGCCTCCCTCGGTGCCGCGTCACGTCGCGATCATCATGGACGGCAACAACCGCTGGGCGAAACGACGCTTGTTGCCTGGCGTTGCCGGGCACAAGGCGGGTGTCGATGCCGTGCGTGCAGTCATCGAAGTCTGCGCCGAGGCCGGCGTCGAAGTGCTGACCCTCTTTGCCTTCTCCAGTGAGAACTGGCAGCGCCCTGCCGATGAGGTCGGTGCGTTGATGGAGTTGTTCTTCTCGGCGCTGCGCCGCGAGGCGCGTCGCTTGAACGACAACAACATCAGCCTGCGCATCATCGGTGACCGCTCCCGCTTTCACCCGGAACTGCAGGCTGCCATGCGCGAAGCCGAGGCGCTGACCGCAGGCAATAGCCGTTTCATCCTGCAGATCGCCGCCAACTACGGTGGGCAGTGGGACATCGCCCAGGCCGCGCAGCGGCTGGCGCGTGAAGTCCAGGCTGGCCATCTGCGCCCCGATGACATCACCCCGGGGTTGTTGCAGACGTGCCTTGCGACCGGCGAGCAGCCCTTGCCGGACTTGTGCATCCGTACCGGTGGCGAGCATCGCATCAGCAATTTCCTGTTGTGGCAACTGGCCTACGCCGAGTTGTATTTCTCCGACCTTTACTGGCCGGACTTCAAACACGAAGCCATGCGCAGTGCATTGGCTGATTTCGCTTCGCGCCAGCGCCGCTTTGGTAAGACCAGCGAGCAGGTCGAGGCTGGAGCGCGTGCTTAATGCTTAAACAACGCATCATTACCGCGCTGATCCTGTTGCCGATAGCGCTGGGTGGGTTCTTCCTGCTCGAGGGGGGCAACTTCGCCCTGTTCATCGGCCTGGTGGTAACGCTCGGCGCCTGGGAGTGGGCGCGTTTGGCGGGGTTGATGGCTCAGCCCCTGCGTGTCACCTATGCCCTGGTCGTCGCTGGGGCATTGATGCTGCTGTACATCCTCCCGGAACTGGCCCCCTGGGTGCTTGGGGCGGCAGTCATCTGGTGGGGGCTGGCCACCTGGCTGGTGCTGACCTACCCGCGCACCAGCGAACTTTGGGCCAGTGCCGCCTGCCGGCTGTTGATCGGCCTACTGGTGTTGCTGCCGGCCTGGCAAGGCCTGGTGCTGCTCAAGCACTGGCCGCTGGGTAACTGGCTGATCCTGTCGGTCATGGCTTTGGTCTGGGCGGCCGACATCGGTGCGTACTTTTCCGGCAGGGCCTTCGGCAAGCGCAAGCTGGCGCCGCAGGTCAGCCCTGGCAAGAGCTGGGAAGGCGTCTACGGCGGGTTGGCGGTCAGCCTGGTGATCACCCTGGTGGTGGGTATCAGTCGTGACTGGAGCTTCGGTCAGCTACTGCTCGGCCTGGCAGGCGCTGCACTGGTGGTGATGGCCTCGGTGATCGGAGACCTGACCGAAAGCATGTTCAAGCGCCGCTCGGGCATCAAGGACAGCAGCAACCTGCTACCCGGCCACGGTGGCGTGCTCGACCGCATCGACAGCCTGACGGCGGCCATTCCATTGTTCGCCGTGCTGTTGTGGGCGGCCGAATGGGGTGTGATGTGAGTCAGGTGCAACGCATTACCGTACTTGGGGCGACCGGCTCCATCGGCCTGAGCACCCTGGACGTGATCGCTCGCCATCCTGAGCGCTATCAGGCCTTCGCCTTGACCGGCTACACGCGCATAGAGGAGCTGTTGACCCTGTGCGTGCGGCATCGCCCGGCCTATGCCGTGGTGCCGAGCGCTGAGGCGGCGGGGCGCCTGCGTGCGGGCCTGACGGCGGCAGGCTGCGCTACCGAAGTGCTGGAAGGCGAGGCCGGGTTGTGCCAGGTAGCCTGTGCCAGTGTAGTGGATGCGGTCATGGCCGCCATCGTCGGCGCGGCAGGCTTGCGGCCAACCCTGGCGGCCGTGCAGGCCGGCAAGAAAGTGCTGCTGGCCAACAAGGAAGCGCTGGTCATGTCCGGCGCCCTGTTCATGGACGCCGTGCGCCAGTCGGGCGCGGTGTTGCTGCCAATTGACAGCGAGCACAACGCCATCTTCCAGTGCATGCCCAGCGACTACGCGCGCGGATTGAGCGCTGTGGGGGTGCGCCGCATTCTGCTGACGGCCTCGGGTGGGCCGTTCCGTCAGACATCGACCGAGGCCTTGCTGGACGTCACGCCTGAACAGGCGTGCGCCCACCCGAACTGGTCGATGGGGCGCAAGATTTCCGTCGACTCGGCGAGCATGATGAACAAGGGCCTGGAGTTGATCGAGGCCTGCTGGCTGTTCGATGCGCCGCCAAGCCTGGTCGAGGTGGTGGTGCACCCGCAAAGCGTGATCCACTCGCTGGTCGATTACGTCGACGGTTCGGTGCTGGCGCAGTTGGGTAACCCGGACATGCGTACCCCCATCGCCAATGCGCTGGCCTGGCCGGAGCGAATCGATTCCGGGGTGGCCCCGCTGGACCTGTTCAGCATTGCTCGCCTGGATTTCGAGGCGCCCGATGAGCAGCGTTTCCCCTGTCTGCGCCTGGCGCGACAGGCGGCGCAGGTGGGCAACAGCGCCCCTGCCGTGCTCAATGCGGCCAACGAAGTGGCGGTGCAGACGTTCCTCCAGGGCCGTATCCGCTTCCCGGAGATCGCGAGTATGATCGAACAGGTACTGGACCAGGAGCCCGTGGTGCCGCTGACTTCGCTGGAGGCAGTGTTTGCCGCCGACCAGCGAGCGCGCGAGCTGGCCTGGGCCTGGCTGCACCGCAACGGCCGCTGAGGCGGGCTGGCCCGGTTATCGACAACAGCATCCCCACTGACCCATTGCTCATCATTCGGAGATGGACATGACAGCGCTCTACATGATTATTGGTACGCTCGTCGCCTTGGGTGTGCTGGTCACCTTCCACGAGTTCGGCCACTTCTGGGTGGCGCGTCGCTGTGGCGTGAAAGTGCTGCGTTTCTCGGTGGGCTTCGGTACGCCGCTGGTGCGCTGGCATGATCGTCAGGGTACCGAGTTCGTCATCGCAGCCATTCCGCTGGGCGGCTACGTGAAGATGCTCGACGAGCGCGAAGGCGATGTGCCCCCTGCGCTGGTGGGCCAATCGTTCAATCGCAAGCCGGTCGGCCAGCGCATCGCGATCGTTGCCGCCGGGCCGGTCGCCAACTTCCTGCTGGCCATCTTCTTCTTCTGGGTATTGGCAATGCTTGGCAGCCAGCAGATCCGGCCGGTCATCGGCACCGTCGAGACGGGTAGCCTGGCGGCGGCTGCAGGGCTGACGGCCGGCCAGGAGATCGTCTCGGTGGACGGCAAGCCGACCAACGGCTGGTCGGCAGTCAATCTGCAGTTGGTGCGCCGCCTGGGTGAGAGTGGCACGCTGAACATCGTTGTGCGCGATGAGGGCAGCAGTGCCGAGCAACAGCGCCAGGTGAAACTCGACCAGTGGTTGAAAGGTGCCGATGAGCCTGATCCGATTCGCTCGCTGGGCCTTGAACCCTGGCGCCCGGCCATCGTGCCGGTGCTGGCCGAGATCGATCCCAAGGGGCCGGCCGCGGCTGCAGGCTTGAAAACCGGTGACCGGTTGCTGGGCGTCGGCGGCCAGTCGGTGAGCGAATGGCAGCAGGTGGTCGATAGCGTGCGCGCGCGGCCCGGCGCCCAGGTGGTGGTGCGTCTGGAGCGTGACGGTGCGCCGCTGGACATACCGGTGACGCTGGGCGCGAAGGGCGAAGGTGAGGCCGCTGCAGGCTACCTGGGAGCGGGCGTCAAGGGCGGTCAATGGCCGGCCTCGATGCTGCGCGAAGTCAGCTATGGGCCGGTGGAGGCGGTGGGTGAAGGCCTGTCGCGCACCTGGAACATGAGCGTGCTCACGCTCCAGTCACTGAAGAAAATGCTGTTCGGTGAGCTCTCGGTAAAAAACTTGAGTGGACCGATAACCATTGCTAAAGTGGCGGGCGCTTCAGCCCAGTCCGGCGTGGGGGATTTCCTGAATTTCCTGGCCTACCTGAGCATAAGCCTGGGGGTTCTTAACCTGCTGCCCATCCCGGTACTGGATGGGGGGCACTTGCTGTTCTACCTGGTTGAATGGGCGCGCGGTCGTCCGTTGTCTGATCGGGTACAAGGTTGGGGGGTCCAGATCGGTATCAGTTTGGTCTTGGGGGTGATGCTGCTCGCCCTGATCAACGATCTGGGTCGACTATAAAAGCTTCGCTCAATTGCGAAACCTGTCGTTCATGACGGCAGGTTGTTTATTGCCAGTTGGAATAAAAGGACTTCATGAAACGTCTGTTGCTAACTGCGGTGCTCTCCGCACTGATGATCGCTGAAGTTCACGCCGAGTCCTTCACCATCTCCGATATCCGCGTCAACGGCCTGCAGCGGGTTTCCGCGGGCAGTGTCTTCGGTGCCTTGCCCCTCAATGTGGGCGACCAGGCCGATGACCGGCGCCTGGTGGAGTCGACCCGCTCGCTGTTCAAGACCGGGTTTTTCCAGGACATCGAGCTGAACCGTGATGGCAACGTGCTGATCATCAATGTGGTCGAGCGCCCGTCGGTGTCGAGCATCGAGATCGAAGGCAACAAGGCGATCAGTACCGAAGACCTGATGAAGGGCCTGAAGCAATCGGGCTTGGCCGAAGGCGAGATCTTCCAGCGTGCCACCCTCGAAGGCGTGCGTAACGAGCTGCAGCGCCAGTACGTGGCCCAGGGCCGTTACTCGGCCGAGGTCGACGCCGAGGTGGTGCCGCAGCCGCGCAACCGTGTGGCCCTGAAGATCAAGATCAACGAAGGCACCGTCGCTGCCATCCAGCACATCAACATCGTTGGCAACAACGTGTTCGATGACGACACCCTGGGGCAGCTGTTCGAGCTCAAGACGACTAACTGGTTGTCCTTCTTCAAGAACGACGACAAGTATGCCCGTGAAAAACTGTCCGGTGACCTGGAACGTCTGCGTTCCTACTACCTGGACCGCGGCTACATCAACATGGACATCGCGTCCACCCAGGTGTCCATCACGCCTGACAAGAAGCACGTCTACATCACCGTCAACATCAACGAAGGCGAGAAATACACCGTCCGTGACGTGAAGCTCTCCGGTGACCTCAAGGTGCCGGAAGACCAGGTCAAGTCGCTGCTGCTGGTGCAGCCGGGCCAGGTGTTCTCGCGCAAGGTGATGACCAGCACGTCCGAGCTGATCACCCGTCGCCTGGGTAACGAAGGCTATACCTTCGCCAACGTCAACGGCGTGCCTCAGCCAAACGACCAGGATCACACCGTGGACATCATGTTCGTGGTCGATCCGGGCAAGCGTGCCTACGTCAACCGCATCAACTACCGCGGCAACACCAAGACCGAAGACGAAGTGCTGCGCCGCGAAATGCGTCAGATGGAAGGCGGCTGGGCATCGACCTACCTGATCGACCAATCCAAGACCCGCCTTGAGCGCCTGGGCTTTTTCAAGGACGTGAACGTCGAGACCCCACCGGTACCGGGTACCGACGACCAGGTCGACGTGAACTATAGCGTCGAGGAGCAGGCCTCCGGTTCGATCACCGCCAGCGTCGGCTTTGCCCAGAGCGCGGGCCTGATCCTGGGTGGCTCGATCAGCCAGAGCAACTTCCTGGGTACCGGTAACAAGGTGTCCGTTGGCCTGACCCGGTCCGAGTACCAGTCGCGATACAACTTCGGCTTCGTCGATCCCTACTTCACTGCCGATGGCGTGAGCCTGGGTTACAACGCCTTCTACCGCAGCACCGACTATGACGACCTCGACGTCGACGTGGCGAGCTATGCGGTGGACAGCCTGGGTGCCGGTGTGAGCCTGGGTTACCCGATCAGCGAGACGTCGCGCCTGACCTATGGGTTGAGCGTGCAGCAGGACAAGCTGAAGACGGGTAAGTACACCGTCGGTGAGATCTTTGATTTCATTGACAAGGAAGGCAGTAACTTCACCAACTTCAAAGCATCGATTGGTTGGTCCGAGTCGACCTTGAACAAGGGTGTACTGGCGACGCGGGGCCATTCTCAAAGCTTGAGCCTTGAGACCACGATCCCTGGTAGTGACTTGTCGTTCTACAAGCTCGATTACCGCGGCCAGTTGTTCAAGCCACTCAGCCAGAACTACACCTTGCGTCTGCACACAGAACTCGGCTATGGCGATGGCTTTGGGGGTACCTCTGGCTTGCCGTTCTATGAAAACTATTACGCGGGTGGTTTCAACTCTGTTCGCGGTTTCAAGGACAGTAGCCTCGGTCCCCGCAGTACCCCAAGTAAAGGGGTTGGCGAAGTTGGTCACAGACCAGGCACCATCCGCGACCCCGACCAAGACCCGCTTCCATTCGGTGGCAACGTCCTGGTTCAAGGCGGCGTCGAGTTGCTGTTCCCGCTGCCGTTCGTCAAGGACCAGCGGTCCCTGCGTACCTCGGTCTTCTGGGACGTGGGTAACGTATTCGACACCAACTGCGGTAAAAAACCGGACTGCGCTAAGGTCGGTTTCTCCGACATGGCCAGTTCGGTCGGTCTTGGCGTGACGTGGATCACGGCCTTGGGCCCGTTGAGCTTCAGCCTGGCGATGCCGATCAAGAAGCCGGACGAGGCAGACACCCAGGTGTTCCAATTCTCTCTGGGCCAGACCTTCTAAGGTCGGCCCTTGCTTAACGACAACGGTTTATCCAGGAGTTCATCGTGCGCAAGTTGACCCAAATGGCCGTAGTGGCCGCGGCGCTGGTCGCCACCCCGGCTTTCGCCGAAATGAAGGTTGCCGTTCTGAACTATCAGATGGCACTGCTCGAGTCCGATGCCGCCAAGAAATACGCCGTGGATGCCGAAAAGAAGTTCGGCCCACAGCTGACCAAGCTCAAGGGCCTGGAGAGCAGCGCCAAGGGCATCCAGGATCGCCTGATCAAAGGCGGCGACAAGATGCAGCAGCAGGAGCGTGAGCGCCTGGAGCTCGAGTTCAAGCAAAAGGCCCGCGACTTCCAGTTCCAGTCCAAGGAACTGAACGAAGCCAAGGCCGTTGCCGACCGCGACATGCTCAAGCAGCTCAAGCCCAAGCTGGACGGCGCTGTCGAGGAAGTGATCAAGAAGGGCGGTTACGACCTGGTGCTCGAGCGCGGTGCGGTCATTGATGTCAAGCCTCAGTACGACATCACCCGCCAGGTTATCGAGCGTATGAACCAAGCCCGTTGATATGACCGTGACCATGACGCTTGGCCAACTGGCCGAGACCCTCGGGGCCACCCTCAAGGGTCCCGAGACGCTGCAGATCACAGGCCTTGCCACCTTGCAGGAGGCCGGGCCGGGTCAGTTGAGCTTTCTTGCCAACCCGCAGTACCGCAAGTACCTGGACCAGAGCCAGGCGGCTGCCGTACTGCTCAAGGCGGCCGATGCCGAGGCGTTCGCCGGTCATGCCCTGATCGTTGCCGACCCCTACCTGGCGTATGCCCGCATTTCCCACCTGTTCGACCCCAAACCCAAGGCTGTGGCGGGGATTCACCCCAGCGCCGTGGTGGCCGGGGATGCCCAGGTGGATGCGACGGCCAGTGTCGGGCCTTTCGCGGTCGTTGAAAGCGGTGCGCGTATCGGCGCCCATGTCACCATCGGCGCCCATTGCTTCATCGGTGCCCGCTGCGTGATCGGCGAAGGGGGCTGGCTGGCGCCGCGGGTCACGCTGTATCACGATGTCACCATCGGCAAGCGAGTGGTTATCCAGTCCGGCGCAGTGATCGGTGGTGAAGGCTTTGGCTTTGCCAACGAAAAAGGCGTGTGGCGCAAGATTGCCCAGATTGGCGGTGTGAGCATCGGTGACGATGTGGAGATCGGTGTGAACACGGCCGTGGACCGTGGCGCGCTGTCCGACACCTGTATCGCCGACGGCGTCAAGCTCGACAACCAGATCCAGATTGCCCACAACGTGCAGATCGGGGAGCATACGGCCATGGCTGCGTGCGTGGGCATCTCCGGCAGCACACGTATCGGCAAGCATTGCACCATCGCCGGTGGCGTAGGCATGGTCGGTCATATCGATGTTTGCGACAACGTTTTCGTGTCCGGGATGACCATGGTGACCCGCTCGATCACCGAGCCGGGTGGCTATTCTTCCGGTACTGCCATGCAGCCTCTGGCTGACTGGCGCAAGAGCGCCGCGCGCATCCGCCACCTGGACGACATGGCCAAGCGTCTCCAGCAGCTGGAAAAACGCGTCGATACCGTGACCTCAGGTGGGCAGCCGACATCAGAAGGCTGATACCATTTCCTGAGCAAGAGTGAACAGTCGCTAGCTGGCTCCTCTTTGGATTGCAAAAGGAGCGTGTGGTCAGCACCTGCGCTCCCTATTCTTATACAGGCTTCCCCCCCGAAATGATGGACATCAACGAGATTCGCGAATACCTGCCTCACCGTTACCCGTTCCTGCTGGTGGACCGCGTGACGGATCTGGATTACGAGGCCCAGAGCATTCGTGCCTACAAGAATGTCAGCATCAACGAGCCATTCTTCAACGGCCACTTCCCGGCGCACCCCATCATGCCCGGCGTCCTGATCATCGAAGCCATGGCCCAGGCGGCCGGCATTCTCGGTTTCAAGATGCTCGATGCCAAACCTGCCGACGGCACCTTGTACTACTTCGTCGGCTCCGACAAGCTGCGTTTCCGTCAGCCGGTGCTGCCGGGTGACCAGCTGGTGCTGGAAGCGAAGTTCCTGAGCCGCAAGAGCATGATCTGGAAGTTCGAATGCCGTGCCCTGGTCGACGGCAAGGCAGTATGCTCGGCCGAAATCACCTGTGCGGAACGCTCCCTATGAATTCGATTGATCCTCGGGCCATCATCGACCCTTCGGCCAAGCTGGCCGAAGGCGTCGAGGTGGGCCCTTGGTCGATCGTTGGCCCCGATGTCGAAATCGGGGAGGGCACCGTCATCGGCCCACACGTTGTGCTCAAGGGGCCGACCCGGATCGGCAAGCACAACCGTATCTTCCAGTTTTCCTCGATTGGCGAAGACACCCCGGACCTCAAGTACAAGGGTGAGCCGACTCGCCTTGTGATCGGCGATCACAACGTCATCCGTGAAGGCGTCACGATCCATCGTGGTACCGTGCAGGATCGCGCCGAAACCACCGTTGGCGACCATAACCTGATCATGGCCTATGCCCACATTGGCCATGACAGTGTGATCGGCAGCCACTGCATCCTGGTCAACAACACCGCGCTGGCGGGCCATGTGCATGTGGGCGACTGGGCGATCCTGTCCGGGTTCACCCTGGTTCACCAGTATTGCCACATCGGTGCCCATGCGTTTTCCGGCATGGGCACGGCCATCGGCAAGGACGTACCCGCGTTCGTCACCGTTTTCGGCAGCCCCGCCGAAGCGCGCAGCATGAACTTTGAAGGCATGCGCCGCCGTGGTTTCAGCGACGAAGTAATCCATGTGCTGCGTCGCTGCTACAAAATCGTCTACCGCCAGGGCCTGACGGTGGAGGATGCATTGCGCGAACTCGAAGCGCCGGCGGCGCAGCATCCGGAGGTCGAGCTGTTCCGCCAGTCGATCGTGAGTTCGGCCCGCGGCATCACTCGCTGACATGGTCCAGCTTTGCGTAGCCCTGGTCGCGGGTGAAGCCAGCGGCGACATTCTCGGTTCCGGCTTGATGCGCGCCTTGAGGGCGCGCCATCCCGATGTGCGCTTCATCGGGGTCGGTGGCCCGCTCATGGAAGCCGAAGGCCTGCAATCCTACTTCCCCATGGAGCGTTTGGCCGTCATGGGGCTGGTCGAGGTGCTTGGTCGCCTGCGTGAATTGCTCAAGCGTCGCAAGCTGCTGGTCCAGACCCTGATCGAGCAGAAGCCGGACGTGTTCATCGGTATCGATGCGCCCGACTTTACCCTGGAGATCGAACTCAAGCTGCGCCAGGCGGGTATCAAGACCGTTCATTACGTCAGCCCATCAGTGTGGGCATGGCGGCAGAAGCGTGTGTTGAAAATCCGTCAGGGCTGTGACCTGATGCTGACACTGTTGCCGTTCGAGGCCCGCTTCTATGAAGAACAGGGCGTGCCGGTGCGATTCGTCGGCCACCCCCTGGCCGATACCATTGCCCTGCAGGCGGATCGGCCCGCAGCGCGCGCCGCCCTGGGGCTGGGCGAGGGCCCGGTGGTCGCCCTGATGCCCGGCAGTCGCGGGGGCGAAGTCGGGCGCCTGGGTGCGCTGTTCCTGGATGCGGCGCAACGTCTGCAGCAGCAAGTGCCCGGTGTGCGCTTCGTGCTGCCCTGTGCCAACGCCGCCCGCCGCGCGCAACTGGAGCAGATGCTCGAGGGGCGCGACTTGCCGTTGACCCTGCTCGATGGCCGCTCGCACGAGGCACTGGCCGCCTGTGACGCCGTCCTGATCGCATCGGGTACAGCCACCCTGGAAGCGCTGCTGTTCAAGCGGCCCATGGTGGTTGCCTACCGCCTGGCGCCGCTGACCTACTGGATACTCAAGCGGCTGGTCAAAAGCCCCTACGTGTCCTTGCCCAACCTGCTGGCGCGCCGTGCGCTGGTGCCTGAGTTGCTGCAAGACGCCGCGACCAGCGAAGCGCTGGTCGATGCGCTGCTGCCCTTGCTGCGCGACGGCACCGGACAAACCGACTCGTTCGACGAGATTCACCGCACCTTGCGCCGGGATGCCTCCAACCAAGCCGCCGACGCTGTGCTGGCCCTGCTGGAGAAACGCTGACATGCAGTTCGGTCTGGATTTCAATCTGGTCGAAGACCTGGTCGCCGGCGTCGACGAAGTGGGCCGCGGCCCCCTGTGTGGTGACGTGGTGACGGCTGCCGTGATCCTCGACCCGGCACGCCCAATCCTTGGGCTCAACGACTCGAAGAAGCTAACCCAGGCGCGCCGCGAAGCCTTGTTCGACGAAATTTGCGACAAGGCCCTGAGCTTTTTCATTGCCCGCGCCGCGGTCGAGGAAATCGATCGCCTCAACATCCTGCATGCCACCATGTTGGCCATGCAGCGCGCGGTGGAAGGTTTGCACATCACCCCGAACATGGCCTTGATCGACGGCAATCGCTGCCCGCAGCTGTCGGTGCCATCGGCGTCGGTGGTGCAGGGGGACGCCAAAGTGCCTGCGATCGCGGCGGCTTCGATCCTGGCCAAGGTGACGCGTGATCGCGAGATGGGCGCCTTCGAGCTGATCTACCCCGGCTACGGCATAGGTGCGCACAAAGGCTACCCGACGCCGGTGCACCTGGAGGCGCTGGCACGGCTCGGGCCCACACCCATTCATCGTCGATCGTTTGCGCCCGTGCGTGCCGCCTGGGGTGTGCGTGAGGCTGTGACCGCCTCGCTGATCTGATACCCGCCATTGCGCACCCAAGGGGCTCAGGCCCTGCGGGGCCGGGCTGGGCGGCTTACCCTGGCACATGCTCAGGTAGCCCTGCCGTCGCGCGGCGGCAACCGGCGCCCAAATACCCTGCCCAATTGAGCTACAATCGCGCCCTTGTCGTTTAGCACTGCTACAGGATCATTCATGTCGGTTTCCTTCGTTCACCTGCGCGTCCACTCCGAATTCTCGCTGGTCGACGGTCTGGTCCGGATCAAACCGCTGGCCAAGGCGCTGGCCGGGATGAACATGCCTGCGGTGGCGATCACTGACCAGAGCAACATGTGCTCACTGGTCAAGTTCTACAAGGCGGCCATGGGGGCGGGCATCAAGCCGATCTGTGGTGCCGACCTGTGGCTGGCCGGCGAAGATGCACAGGCGCCGCTGTCGCGCATCTGCTTCCTGGCCATGAACCCCCAGGGCTACCGTAACCTGACCGAGCTGCTCTCCCGGGGCTGGACCGAGGGCCAGCGCAATGGCCTGGTCATCATCCAGCGCGACTGGATTGCAGCGGCCAGTGAAGGTCTGATCGCGCTGTCGGCGGGCAAGGAAGGCGACATCGGCATGGCGTTGCTGGGGGGGCGCAGCGAGGAGGCGCAAGCGCTGCTGGAGGACTGGATGACCATGTTCCCCGAGCGCTTTTATGTCGAAGTCCAGCGCACCAGTCGCCCCAGGGATGAAGAGTATGTGCATGCCGCCGTGGCCCTGGCCGATCGGCTGGGTGCGCCGCTGGTGGCCACCAACGATGTGCGTTTCATCAAGCAGACCGATTTCGACGCCCACGAGACCCGGGTGTGCATCGGTGAAGGCTGGACACTGGACGATCCGCGTCGCCCGCGCCTGTACAGCGACCAGCAATACCTGAAGTCGGCCGAAGAAATGGCCGAGCTGTTCAGCGACCTGCCGGACGCCCTGGCCAACACCGTCGAAATCGCCAAGCGCTGCAATATCCAGGTGCAACTGGGCAAGTACTTCCTGCCCGACTTCCCGACGCCCAATGGCATGGGGATCGATGATTACCTGCGGCACGTGTCCCACGAAGGGCTGGAAGAACGCCTGGCGGTGCTGTGGCCGAAAGAGACCACGCCCGACTACGAGCAAAAGCGCCAGGTGTACCTGGACCGCCTCAAGTTCGAGCTGGATATCATCATCCAGATGGGTTTCCCCGGCTACTTCCTGATCGTGATGGACTTCATCAAGTGGGCCAAGAACAATGACGTACCGGTGGGGCCTGGCCGGGGGTCGGGTGCAGGTTCGCTGGTGGCCTATGTGCTCAAGATCACCGACCTCGACCCACTGGCCTACGACCTGCTGTTCGAGCGCTTCCTGAACCCTGAACGGGTGTCCATGCCCGACTTCGACGTCGACTTCTGCATGGACGGTCGGGACCGGGTGATCGACTACGTGGCAGAGGCCTATGGGCGTAATGCCGTGAGCCAGATCATCACCTTCGGCACCATGGCGGCCAAGGCCGTGGTGCGCGACGTGGCGCGCGTGCAAGGCAAGTCCTACGGCCTGGCCGATCGTCTGTCGAAGATGATTCCGTTCGAAGTGGGCATGACCCTGGAGAAGGCCTACGAGCAGGAAGAAGTTCTGCGCGATTTTCTCAAGGGTGACGAAGACGCTCGTGAAATCTGGGACATGGCCCTGAAGCTCGAAGGCGTCACGCGCGGTACCGGCAAACACGCCGGTGGCGTGGTCATCGCGCCGACCAAGCTCACCGATTTCTCGCCCATCGCCTGCGACGAAGAGGGCGGCGGCCTGATCACCCAGTTCGACAAGGACGACGTGGAGGCGGCGGGCCTTGTGAAGTTCGACTTCCTCGGCCTGCGCACCCTGACCATCATCAAGTGGGCGATGGAGATCATCAACCGTGAGCAGGCCAAGAAAGACCTGCCCGACCTGAACATCGACTTCATCCCGCTCGATGATCGCAAGACCTACGAGCTGTTGCAGAAGGCCGAAACCACGGCGGTGTTCCAGCTCGAGTCGCGCGGCATGAAAGAGCTGATCAAGAAGCTCAAGCCCGACTGCCTCGAAGACCTCATCGCCTTGGTGGCATTGTTCCGTCCCGGCCCGCTGCAGTCGGGCATGGTGGACGACTTCATCAACCGCAAGCACGGCCGTGCCGAGCTGGCCTACCCGCATCCGGACTATCAGTACGAAGGCTTGCAGCCGGTGCTGGCGCCGACCTACGGCATCATCCTGTATCAGGAACAGGTGATGCAGATTGCCCAGGTCATGGCCGGGTACACCCTGGGCGGCGCCGACATGCTGCGCCGGGCGATGGGCAAGAAAAAGCCCGAGGAAATGGCCAAGCAGCGCGGCGGCTTCATCGAAGGCTGTGCCAACAATGGAATCGATGAAGATCTTGCAGGTAACATCTTCGACCTGGTAGAGAAGTTCGCAGGCTACGGCTTTAACAAATCTCACTCGGCGGCCTATGGCCTGGTGTCCTATCAGACGGCCTGGCTCAAGACCCACCACCCGGCACCGTTCATGGCGGCGGTGCTGTCGGCGGACATGCACAACACCGACAAGGTGGTGGTGCTGGTCGAGGAAGTGCGCACCATGAAGTTGCGTCTGGATGCGCCAGATGTGAACTTCTCGGACTTCAAGTTCACCGTCAACGACGATGGCCGCATCGTCTATGGCCTTGGCGCGATCAAGGGCGTGGGTGAGGGGCCTGTGGAGGCGATCGTCGAGGCCCGTGCCGAAGGCGGCCCGTTCAAGGACCTGTATGACTTCTGCGAGCGCATCGACCTCAAGCGCGTCAACAAGCGCACCCTCGATGCACTGGTGCGCAGTGGCGCGCTGGACCGGCTCGGCCCGCACTTTCACGACGAGATCAAGGCCTACCACGCCCACATCGACATCAACCGGGCCATCCTGCTGGCCGCACTGGGCGATGCCATCAAGGCGGCCGAACAGACGGCCCGCACGGCCGACAGCGGTCACATCGACCTGTTCGGCGGCATGTTCGACGAACCGGACGCTGACGTGTATGCCAGTTACCGCAAGGCGCGGCCACTGACACTCAAGGAACGGCTCAAGGGCGAGAAGGACACGCTGGGCCTTTACCTCACCGGCCACCCGATCGATGAATACGAGGCTGAAATCCGCCGCTTCGCGCGCCAGCGCATCATTGACCTCAAGCCGTCGCGCGAAACCCAGACCATTGCCGGCATGATCATCGCCCTGCGGGTCATGAAGAACAAAAAGGGCGACAAGATGGGGTTCGTCACCCTGGATGACAGGTCTGGACGTATCGAGGCCTCGCTGTTTGCCGATGCCTACATCACGGCCCAATCACTGCTGCAGAACGATGCGATGGTGGTGGTCGAAGGGGAGGTCAGCAACGACGATTTCTCAGGCGGCCTGCGGCTGCGGGTCAAGCAGGTGATGACCTTGGAGGATGCCCGCACAAAGCTGGCCGAGAGCCTGCGCCTGAAGGTCGCCCACGAGGCGCTCAAGGGCGATCGCCTCAAGTGGCTGGGTGAGCTGATCACCCGTCACCGCGGCGCCTGCCCGATCACGCTGGAATACACCGGCAGCGATGCCAAGGCCATGCTGCAATTTGGCGACCAGTGGGCCATCGATCCCGCAGACGGGCTGATTCAGACCCTGCGTGACCAGTTCGGACGTGAGAACGTCTTTTTGCAATACCGTTGAGCCGCTCAACATTTAATCTCGACCTGAAGGCGCCTGATCCCTTAAGGTATGGCGCCAAACGGATCAACCGGCCGGCCGCCTGGCCGTAGACCCAAGACGGATGACTATGAACCCGAACTTTCTCGACTTCGAACAGCCGATTGCCGACCTGCAAGCCAAGATCGAAGGCCTGCGCCTGGTAGGCAACGACAATTCGCTGAACATCAGCGATGAAATTGCCCGTCTGCAAGACAAGAGCAATACCCTGACCGAAAGCATTTTCGGCAACCTGACCAGCTGGCAGATCGCTCGCCTGGCACGTCACCCGCGTCGTCCCTACACCCTGGACTACCTGCAGCACATCTTCACCGAATTCGAAGAACTGCACGGCGACCGCCACTTCTCCGACGATGCCGCCATCGTTGGCGGTACCGCACGCCTGGACGGCAAGCCAGTCATGGTCATCGGGCACCAGAAGGGCCGCGAAGTGCGGGAAAAGGTTCGCCGCAACTTCGGCATGCCGCGCCCCGAGGGCTACCGCAAGGCGTGCCGCCTGATGGAAATGGCCGAGCGTTTCCGCATGCCGATCCTGACCTTCATCGACACGCCGGGTGCCTATCCAGGCATCGATGCCGAGGAACGTAACCAGAGCGAGGCCATCGCCTGGAACCTGCGCGTGATGGCGCGCCTGAAGACGCCCATCATCGCCACGGTGATCGGTGAAGGCGGGTCGGGCGGCGCGCTGGCCATCGGCGTGTGCGACCAGCTGAACATGCTGCAGTACTCCACCTACTCGGTCATTTCGCCCGAAGGCTGCGCTTCGATCCTGTGGAAGACGGCCGACAAGGCTGCCGATGCCGCCGAGGCCATGGGCATCACGGCTGAGCGCCTCAAGAGCCTGGACATCGTTGACAAGGTCATCCCGGAGCCACTGGGTGGCGCTCACCGTGATCCTGCCGCCATGTCCGAAAGCATCCGCGCCGAGCTGGTGGAGCAGCTGGACATGCTCAGCGGCTTGGACCACGACGCACTGTTGGCGCGCCGCTACGACCGCCTGATGAGCTACGGCGTCTGATCGCCCTTGGGGCCGCCTGTCGGCCCCTCGGGTGAGCCTGTATCCCAGGCTCACTCACATCCGTCACCCAGGTTGATCGAGGCCTCGATGATTGATCTCGCCCCTTGGCTATGCGCCCGTACGTGGTACGTCGCCCTCTCAGGCGGCCTCGATTCCACCGTCCTGCTGCACTGGCTCGCCGCCTACGCCCGTAGCCATCCTGCACCGCCGCTGCGCGCGATTCACATCCATCATGGCCTGCAACCCGCCGCGCAGGCGTGGCCTGCCCATTGCCAGCGTGTGTGCGATGACCTGGGCGTCGAGCTGCAGGTCATCGAGGTCGACGTCGCCCCAGGCCCGAGCCTGGAGCAGGCTGCCCGTCAGGCCCGTTACGCTGCGTTCGAGCGGGTATTGGCGGCAGGTGACATGCTGTTCACCGGCCAGCACCGCGACGATCAGGCTGAAACGCTGCTGTTTCGCCTGCTGCGGGGCGCGGGGTTGCGTGGCCTGGCGGCGATGCCGAGGGAGCGGGCGCTAGGGCAGGGCAGGCTGGTCAGGCCGTTGCTTGGTTGTTCCCGGCAACAGTTGCAAGGCTATGCCCAGGCGCATGCGTTGGGCTGGGTCGAGGACCCTTCGAATGCCGATACACGGTTTGCCCGCAACTATCTGCGCAGGGAGGTCTTGCCATCCCTTGTGCAGCGCTGGCCGCAAGCCGGGCAGAACCTGGCCCGCGCCGCCGAACACCTGGGCGAAGCCCTGAGCCTGCTGGACGAGCTGGCCGAAAACGACCTGGCGCCCGTACGCCAGGGTGCTCCTGCTGCTTGGCCTGGACTCGATTCGCTGGACCTGGCCGGCCTGCTCGCGCTTTCACCTGCCCGCCAGCGCAATGCGTTGCAGTATTGGCTCAGCCACCGAACCCGGTTGCCCGACGCGCGCCACTGGGCCGGCTGGGCGGACCTGCGCAACGCCGCGGTCGATGCCTGTCCCGTGTGGCAACTGGCCGATGGCCAACTGGTCCGCAGCCAGGGGCGCATCTGGTGGCTGAGCGGCGACTGGTTGCAAACGCCCTGTAAGGCCATGGAGTGGGAAAACGCCGATCAGCTGTTGGCCTTACCTGGCAACGGCAGCGTGCGACTTGTTGGCGCAGGCGCGCTGACGGGCCTGCGTATCGGCTACCGTCAGGGCGGGGAGTGGCTGGACATCCCAGGGCGCGGGCGACGTGATCTCAAGCGCTTGCTCAATGAACTGCACGTGCCGCATTTTCTGCGCCTGCGCCTGCCGCTGCTCTACCAAGGCGAGCGGCTGCTGGCGGTGGCCAACCTGCCCGGTCTGGCCCAGGGCGATTACTGCCTGCACTGGCAGTTGCCGACCAGCGCGCAAGGTTTGAGCTAGTGGGTACATTCGGGTAGACTACCCTCCCTTCTTGATACAGCTTCTGTGGGTTCCGCGAAAACACAGGAGTTGCCGATTACCAAGCAGTTTTTTGCTGGGCTGATTCTTAGAAATGACGAGCGAGCGCCCTGCCAGGGTTACCCCTGGTCTGTACACACGCGGCAGTTTTTCGAGATGCACTGTGATTGACGCAGGTGATCGGGGGCGTTTGCCCTCCTTCGCTATCTCCGGCGGCGCTGGCCGCTTTAACGCAGACTTCTAGGGTTTTTCATGACGCGCTACATATTCGTCACGGGCGGTGTTGTTTCTTCATTGGGGAAAGGCATTGCCTCGGCTTCCCTGGCGGCCATCCTGGAGGCGCGGGGCCTGAAGGTCACCATGCTCAAGCTGGATCCGTACATCAACGTCGACCCAGGCACCATGAGCCCGTTCCAGCACGGTGAAGTATTCGTCACCCAGGACGGCGCCGAGACCGACCTGGACCTGGGCCACTATGAGCGGTTCATCCGCACCACCATGACCCAGAACAATAACTTCACCACCGGCCGCGTCTACGAGCACGTGCTGCGCAAGGAACGCCGTGGTGACTACCTGGGCGCGACCATCCAGGTCATCCCGCACATCACCGATGAAATCAAGCGCCGCATCATCAAGGGTGCAGGCGATGCCGACGTGGCCCTGGTCGAGATCGGCGGCACCGTGGGTGACATCGAGTCCCAGCCGTTCCTCGAAGCCATTCGCCAGCTGCGCGTGGAAGTAGGCTCCAAGCGCGCGATGCTGATGCACCTGACGCTGGTGCCTTACATCGCCACCGCCGGTGAAACCAAGACCAAGCCGACCCAGCACTCGGTCAAGGAGCTGCGCTCCATCGGCCTGCAGCCTGACGTGCTGATCTGCCGCTCCGATCATCCTGTCGATGCATCCTCGCGCCGCAAGATCGCCTTGTTCACCAACGTTGAAGAGCGCGCGGTGATTTCGCTGGAAGACGTCGACACCATCTACAAGATTCCAGGTGTCTTGCATGCCCAGGGCCTGGACGACTTCGTCGTCGAGCGTTTCGGCCTGCAGTGCACGGGTGCCGACCTGTCCGAGTGGGACAAGGTGGTCGACGCCAAGCTCAACCCGGAGCATGAAGTCACCATCGCCATGGTCGGCAAGTACATGGAGCTGCTCGATGCGTACAAGTCGCTGATCGAAGCGATGAGCCACGCGGGCATTACCAACCGCACCAAGGTCAACCTGCGCTACATCGATTCCGAAGACATCGAGAACCAGGGCACCAGCCTGCTCGAAGGCGCCGATGCCATCCTGGTCCCCGGTGGTTTCGGTCTGCGCGGTGTCGAAGGCAAGATCACGGCGGTGCAATACGCCCGTGAGAACAAGGTGCCGTACCTGGGTATCTGCCTGGGCATGCAAGTGGCCGTCATCGAGTTCGCCCGTAACGTGATGGGCTGGAGTGACGCCAACTCCACCGAGTTTGATCGCGACAGCGGCCACCCGGTCGTCGGCCTGATCACCGAGTGGGCAGATGCCACCGGCGCGGTCGAAACCCGCAGCGAGGCGTCCGACCTGGGCGGCACCATGCGCCTGGGTGCTCAGGACTGCCAGCTGGCTGCAGGTTCCAACGTGCATGCGTGCTATGGCAAGGACATCATCACCGAGCGCCACCGTCACCGCTACGAAGTGAACAACAACCTGCTGCCGCAACTGGTGGACGCGGGCCTGGTGGTTTCCGGTCGTTCCGAAGACGGCGCCCTGGTCGAGGTGGTGGAGTCCAAGGACCACCCCTGGTTTGTCGCCTGCCAGTTCCACCCGGAGTTCACCTCCACCCCACGCGATGGCCACCCGCTGTTCAGTGGCTTCGTCAAGGCGGCGCTCGCCCAGAAGAACAAGGCCTGATCCATGCCCCAGAAGATCATCCGCGTCGGTCACATCGATATCGCCAACGACAAGCCATTCGTCCTGTTCGGTGGCATGAACGTTCTGGAGTCCCGCGACCTGGCCATGAAGGTGTGCGAAGAGTACGTGCGGGTTACCGAAAAGCTCGGTATCCCGTATGTGTTCAAGGCCAGCTTCGACAAGGCCAACCGGTCCTCGGTCACCTCCTACCGCGGCCCTGGTATGGAAGAAGGCCTGAAGATCTTCGAGGAGATCAAGCGTACCTTCAACGTGCCGGTGATCACCGATGTGCACGAGCCTTACCAGGCCGAGCCGGTAGCCAAGGTCTGCGACATCATCCAGTTGCCGGCTTTCCTGTCGCGCCAGACCGACCTGGTGGTGGCGATGGCCAGGACCGGTGCGGTGATCAATATCAAGAAGGCCCAGTTCCTCGCACCCCAGGAGATGAAACACATCCTGACCAAGTGCGAAGAAGCCGGTAATGACCAATTGATCCTGTGCGAGCGTGGTTCGAGCTTCGGTTACAACAACCTGGTCGTGGACATGCTCGGCTTCGGTGTCATGAAGCAGTTCGAATACCCGGTGTTCTTCGACGTGACCCATGCCCTGCAGATGCCGGGTGGACGTGCCGACTCCGCTGGCGGGCGCCGCGCTCAGGTGACCGACCTGGCCAAGGCTGGCATGAGCCAGGGGCTGGCAGGGCTGTTCCTCGAAGCTCACCCCGATCCGGACAACGCCAAGTGCGACGGCCCGTGTGCCCTGCGCCTGGACAAGCTGGAGCCATTCCTGGCTCAGCTCAAGCAACTGGATGACCTGGTGAAAAGTTTTCCGACGGTAGAAACCGCGTAAAGCACTTTTCTCGGGTAAAGTACCGTCCGATTCACCCCTGACCACTCGGTCAGGGGCTCCCTTCGCCGGGCCTGCCACAGCATCCTCGTCCGGTGAACGGCAAGAATTTTCTAAGCTGCGTTGTTTTCGTCAATTCTGGAGTGCTTACAACAATGGCAAAAATCGTCGACATCAAAGGTCGTGAAGTTCTCGATTCGCGTGGCAACCCCACCGTGGAAGCCGATGTACTGCTCGACAACGGCATCATCGGCAGCGCGTGCGCGCCGTCCGGTGCTTCCACCGGCTCGCGCGAAGCGCTGGAGCTGCGTGATGGCGACAAGAGCCGTTACCTGGGCAAGGGTGTGCTGAAGGCTGTCGCCAACATCAATGGCCCGATCCGCGACCTGCTGCTGGGCAAGGACCCTTCCGACCAGAAGGCCCTGGACCACGCCATGATCGAGCTGGACGGTACCGAGAACAAGGCCAAGCTGGGCGCCAACGCGATCCTGGCCGTGTCCCTGGCGGCTGCCAAAGCGGCTGCCCAGGATCAGGACCTGCCCCTGTACGCCCACATTGCCAACCTCAACGGCACTCCAGGCCAGTACTCGATGCCGGTACCGATGATGAATATCATCAACGGTGGCGAGCATGCCGACAACAACGTCGATATTCAGGAGTTCATGGTCCAGCCGGTGGGTGCCAAGACCTTCTCCGACGGCCTGCGCATGGGGACCGAGATCTTCCATCACCTCAAGGCCGTGCTCAAGGCCCGTGGCCTGAACACTGCTGTCGGTGACGAAGGCGGCTTCGCCCCTAACCTGGCCTCCAACGAAGACGCTCTGGGCGCCATCGCTGAGGCCGTCGAGAAAGCCGGCTACAAACTGGGCACCGACGTGACCCTGGCCCTGGACTGCGCCGCCTCCGAGTTCTATGAAGACGGCAAGTACAACCTGTCCGGCGAAGGCAAATCGTTCGACGCCGAAGGCTTTGCCGACTACCTCAAGGGCCTGACCGAGCGCTTCCCGATCATTTCGATCGAAGATGGCCTGGACGAGTCCGACTGGGCTGGCTGGAAAATCCTCACCGACAAGATCGGCGAGAAGGTGCAACTGGTCGGTGACGACCTGTTCGTGACCAACACCAAGATCCTCAAGGAAGGCATCGAGAAGGGCATCGGTAACTCGATCCTGATCAAGTTCAATCAGATCGGCTCGCTGACCGAGACCCTGGAAGCCATCCAGATGGCCAAGGCCGCCGGTTACACGGCCGTGATCTCCCACCGCTCGGGTGAAACCGAAGATTCCACCATCGCCGACCTGGCCGTGGGTACTGCGGCCGGTCAGATCAAGACGGGCTCGCTGTGCCGCTCCGACCGCGTGTCCAAGTACAACCAATTGCTGCGCATCGAAGAGCAACTGGGTGCCAAGGCGGTTTACCGTGGCCGTACCGAGTTTCGCGGCTAAGCAAGAGATGGTAAAAAGACAGCAGCCGGAGCTGTAGGAACGTTCGTACCGTAACTTCCTACGTTCCATCGGGTTTCTGTCTGAGAAGCCTGGCCTAGGCCAGGCTTCGTGCTATCTGAGACCCTGAACCAACAGGGTCTTTCAACCTGGATATCTTGATGCGCAGTCCTTATTGGTTGTTCCTGGTCCTGCTTCTGCTGCTGGGCGGCCTGCAATACCGTTTGTGGGTAGGCAATGGCAGCCTGGCGCAGGTGGCCGAGCTCAAGCAGCAGATTGACGAGCAGCATGCCGAGAACGAGCGGCTGCTGGAGCGTAACCGTGTGCTCGACGCCGAAGTGCTGGAGTTGAAAAAAGGCATGGAAACCGTCGAAGAGCGTGCCCGCCACGAGCTGGGCATGGTCAAGGAAGGCGAAACCCTCTTTCAGTTGCCCCAGAAATGAGTGAACGCTTGCCGGCCTTCTGGGCCGTGATTCCTGCAGCGGGTGTGGGCGCTCGCATGGCTGCCGATCGTCCCAAGCAATACCTGGAGCTGGCAGGGCAGACCATCATCGAGCACAGCCTGGCGTGTTTTCTCGACCACCCCTCCCTCAAGGGGGTCGTGGTCAGCATCGCTGAACACGACCCGTACTGGCCCGGCCTTCGGTGCGCCAGCGACCCGCGCATCCGCCGGGCTGCCGGAGGGCGCGAGCGTGCTGATTCGGTGCTCAATGCCTTGCTGCTGTTGCATGCCCAGGGCGCGGAAGATGATGACTGGGTGTTGGTGCACGACGCGGCGCGGCCCAACCTGGCACGCAGTGACTTGGACAAGCTGCTGGCTGAATTGGCAGATGATCCGGTGGGCGGCCTGTTGGCCGTACCTGCCCGTGACACGCTCAAAAGGGCCGACGGCCACGGGCGCGTCAGCGCCACGGTTGACCGCAGCACCATTTGGCAGGCCTATACACCGCAGATGTTCCGTTTGGGGGCGCTGCATCGGGCACTGGCCGAATGCCTGGTGTCGGATGTGGTGGTGACCGATGAGGCTTCGGCCATCGAATGGTCCGGTCAATCGCCACGGCTGATCGAGGGCCGCAGTGACAACCTCAAGGTTACGCGCCCTGAAGACCTGGAGTGGCTGCGCCAGCGCTGGAGTGGAAGACGTTGACCTGGGCCGTTCACCTCGTCAGTGATTGAATCAGGCTGCCAGCGCCCGCCTTTGTGGCTGAGCGCCGGTCATGCCCGATACTCCGGCAGACCTGCCAGGCCCTCTTTCAGATAGTCCACCAGGCGCCGCACTTTGGGCGACAGGTGCCGCTGCTGCGGGTACAAGGCCCACACCGCCGTATTGGGAGGTTGGTGGGCTTGCAGCAGCGGGACCAAAGCACCGCTGTGCAGGTGTTCGAGCACGTAGTAATCCGGCAGTTGGCACAAGCCGATGCCCTGAAGCGCCGCGTCCAGCACCGCCTGGCCGCTGTTGCACCGCCAGTTGCCCTGAACGCGCTGGCTGATTTCACGCCCCTCCATTTGCAACGCCCACACATCCGAACTGCCTATCAGGCAGTTGTGCCTGGCCAGTTCCGACAGGCTGTGCGGCCTGCCGTAGCGCGCCAGGTAGCCTGGCGAGGCGCACACGTACATGCGCCGGGGTGCCAGGCGCGTCGCGATCAGGCGCGAGTCGGCCAGGCGACCGAGGCGGATGGCCAGGTCCATGCCTTCGTGCAGCAGGTCCAGGGTCTGGTTGCTCAGTTCGACGTCCACCCTCAACTGCGGGTACAACGCCATGAAACGGGTGACCAAGGGCACGATGAAGCGCTCGCCATAGGCCACGGCGCACGTCATGCGCAGCAGCCCCTTGGGCTCGCTGGCCAGATCGCCCATCGCCCGCAGCGCTTCCTCGCGTCCGTCCTGCAAGCGCTGGCAGTGCTGCAGAAACGTCTGGCCGGCCTCGCTGAGCGTGACTTTTCGTGTGCTGCGATACAGTAAGCGCGTCTGTACGCGTTCTTCCAAGCGCGCTATCTGCCGGCTTACATGGGAAGAGGACACGCCCAGCCGTTGCGCTGCCGCCGTGAACTGCCCCAATTCGGCCACGGCAACGAATTCATCGATGCCCTCCCAGCGGCTATTCATGATTATCCCTGCACGGCAATAATGTTTTGTCTTTCACCGGATTATTCAACAATTGCGGGTGAAATACACTGTCTGCCGATTTCATTCACGTATCTGGAGACCCTGCGATGATCAAATCCCGCGCTGCCGTAGCTTTCGAAGCCAAGAAACCCTTGGAAATTGTCGAAGTCGATGTGGCCATGCCCAAGGCGGGCGAGGTGTTGCTGCGCGTGGTCGCCAGCGGCGTGTGCCACACCGATGCATATACCTTGTCCGGTGCTGACCCGGAAGGCATCTTCCCGTCGATCCTCGGCCACGAAGGCGGCGCCATCGTCGAAGCCGTGGGCGAGGGCGTGACCTCGGTGGCGGTGGGTGACCATGTGATTCCGCTGTATACCCCTGAGTGTGGCAAGTGCAAATTCTGCCTGTCCGGCAAGACCAACCTGTGCCAGGCCATCCGCGCCACCCAGGGCAAGGGCCTGATGCCCGACGGCACCACGCGTTTCTCCTACAAGGGTCAGCAGTTGTTCCACTACATGGGCACCTCGACCTTCTCCGAATACACCGTGTTGCCGGAAATTTCGGTGGCCAAGATCCAGAAAGAGGCGCCTTTGGAGAAGGTCTGCCTGCTGGGCTGCGGCGTGACCACGGGTATTGGCGCAGTGCTGAACACCGCCAAGGTACAACCGGGTGATACTGTCGCCGTCTTCGGGCTGGGCGGCATTGGCCTCTCGGCCATCATCGGTGCGGTCAAGGCCAAGGCCTCGCGCATCATCGCCATCGACATCAACCCGGCCAAGTTCGAAATCGCTCGCCAACTGGGCGCTACCGATTGCATCAACCCCAAGGAGTACGATCGCCCGATCCAGGAAGTGATCGTCGACCTGACCGACGGCGGCGTGGACTTCTCCTTCGAGTGCATCGGCAACGTGCAACTGATGCGTGCCGCCTTGGAGTGCTGCCACAAGGGCTGGGGCGAGTCGGTGATCATCGGTGTCGCCGGCGCCGGTCAGGAAATCGCCACCCGGCCGTTCCAATTGGTCACCGGGCGCGTCTGGCGCGGTTCGGCCTTCGGCGGCGTGCGTGGCCGCAGCGAATTGCCGAGCTACGTGGAAATGTCCGAGAAGGGCGAGATTCCGCTGGATACCTTCATCACCCACACCATGGGCCTGGAGGACATCAACAAGGCCTTCGACCTGATGCACGAAGGCAAGAGCATTCGCAGCGTCATCCACTTCTGAGGCTTGCCATGACCCTGGACAACATCTCCTGCCAGAAGAGCTTCGGCGGCTGGCACAAGCGTTACCGCCACACCTCCAAGGTGCTGGGTTGCGACATGGTCTTCGCCGTCTACCTGCCACCTCAGGCCGAGCAGGGCGAGAAGCTGCCGGTGCTGTACTGGCTTAGCGGCTTGACCTGCAACGACGAAAACTTCATGCAGAAGGCCGGCGCCCAGCGCCTGGCCGCCGAGCTGGGGCTGATCATCGTGGCGCCCGACACCAGCCCTCGCGGCGAGCAGGTACCCGGGGATCCTGACGGTGCCTGGGACTTTGGTCTGGGTGCTGGCTTCTACCTCAACGCCACGCAGCAACCCTGGGCCCAGCACTACCGTATGCATGATTATGTGGTGCAGGAACTGCCAGCCCTGATCGAGGCGCATTTCCCCGCCTCGGGCGAGCGCAGCATCAGTGGGCACTCCATGGGCGGGCACGGCGCCCTGGTCTGCGCATTGCGCAACCCCGGCCGCTATCGCTCGGTGTCGGCGTTTTCGCCGATCTGCAACCCGATGGATTGCCCTTGGGGCGAAAAAGCCTTCAGCCGCTACCTGGGTGAAGAGCGCGCCCGTTGGCGTGAGTGGGATGCCAGCGTGTTGCTGGCCGAAACCCCGTCGGGGCAGTGCCCCCCGTTGCTGGTGGACCAAGGCGATCGCGACGACTTCCTCGAAAAGCAGCTCAAGCCTGAGGCCCTGGAGCAAGCGGCGCGCAAAGGCGGTCATGAGCTGACCCTGCGCCTGCAGCCTGGCTACGATCACAGCTACTACTTCATCGCCAGCTTCATTGAGGAGCACCTGCGCCACCACGCGGTAGCCCTGGGACGGGTGTAGCCGTAGGGCAGCCAGCCGGCGACGTTCGCCGGCTCTGCACCTTGGCGTGGCAAATGCAGGTAGAATCACGCCCTGACTCATTCAGGGCGTTTTCTTATGCGTATTGGCCACGGCTACGATGTGCACCGGTTCTGCGACGGTGATTTCATTACCCTGGGCGGGGTGCGTATCCCCCACAAGTTCGGCCTGCTGGCCCATTCCGATGGTGACGTGCTGCTGCATGCCCTGAGCGATGCATTGCTCGGCGCCGCCGCACTGGGTGATATCGGCAAGCACTTCCCCGACACCGATCCGCAATTCAAGGGCGCCGACAGCCGCGTGCTGCTGCGTCATGTGCTGGATGTCGTTCGGGCCAAGGGCTGGCAAGTGGGCAACGTCGACGCCACCATCATTGCCCAGGCGCCGAAGATGGCACCCCACATCGAGGTCATGCGCCAGCGCATCGCCGACGACCTCGCGGTGGGCCTCGACCAAGTCAACGTCAAGGCCACGACGACCGAGAAGCTGGGCTTCGCCGGGCGTGAGGAGGGGATCGCCGTGCACGCGGTTGCCCTGTTGCTGCCGGCATGACCGAACTGGATCTGTTGGGCCCAAGGGCATCGGGGCAAGCCCTGGGCACGGCTGTGCTCAAGGCCGTTGCCGAAGATTTTCAGGTCGACGAAGTGCTTGATATCCCGCTGTCTGGCCAAGGCGAGCACCTGTGGCTATGGGTGGAAAAGCGTGAGCTCAATACCGAGGAAGCGGCCCGCCGCCTGGCCAGGGCCGCCGGCGTGCCTGCGCGCGCCATCAGCTACGCCGGGCTCAAGGACCGTCAGGCCTTGACCCGCCAGTGGTTCAGCCTGCATTTGCCGGGCAAGGCCGACCCAGACCTGTCGCGGGCCGAGGATGCCAATCTGCGCGTGCTCAAGCAGATGCGCCACCAGCGTAAATTGCAGCGCGGCGCGCATTCGTCCAACGGCTTCACGCTGCGCCTGACCCAACTGGCAGCCGATCATCAGGCTGTCGATGCGCGCCTGGCCCAGCTCAAGGCGAACGGTGTGCCCAATTACTTCGGTACCCAGCGCTTCGGGCATGCCGGCGGCAACGTGCATGACGCCCTGGGTTGGGCCGAGCGCCAGGCCTTGCCTGAGCAACGTAACGTTCGCTCGCGCCTGCTTTCAGCCGGTCGCAGCTACCTGTTCAACCAGGTGCTGGCCGCACGGGTAAACGATGGCAGCTGGACCCGTGCGCAAGTGGGCGATCTGCTGGCGTTCACCAACAGCCGCAGTTTTTTCCCTGCTGCTGAGGCCGAATGCGCCGATCCTCGCCTGGCTGTTCTCGACCTGCACCCTACAGGCCCTCTGTGGGGCGAGGGTGATTCGCCAGCCGGCGGTCGAACCGGGGCGTTGGAGAATTCGATCGGGGCCGCCCAGCCCGCGCTGTGCCAGTGGTTGGCAAAGGCGGGCATGGATCACGAACGGCGTATTCTGCGGCTCCCTATTACTGGCCTTACGTGGCATTATCCCGAGCCTGATATCCTGCAACTGGAATTCGTCCTTCCGGCCGGATGCTTCGCCACCGTCGTGGTGCGCGAGGTGGTGGATCTGGTGTCGGCAGGGCAGACGGACAGCCCATGCGTATTCTGATTTCGAACGACGACGGTGTGACCGCACCAGGCATCGCCGCGCTGCACGCTGCGCTTGCCGATTACGCGCAGTGCACGGTCATTGCACCTGACCAAGACAAGAGCGGCGCCGGCAGCTCACTGACGTTGGATCGGCCGCTGCACCCGCAGACGCTGGCCAACGGCTTCATAAGCCTCAATGGTACGCCGACCGACTGCGTGCACCTGGGGCTGAACGGTCTGTTGCCGTACACCCCGGACATGGTCGTGTCGGGCATCAACCTGGGGGCCAACCTGGGCGATGACGTGCTGTACTCGGGTACGGTGGCCGCAGCGCTGGAGGGGCGCTTCCTGGGCGGTACGTCGCTCGCGTTCTCGCTGCTTTCGCGCCAACCGGACAACCTGCCGGCCGCGGCTCATATCGCCCGTCGTCTGGTCGAGGCCCAGTCGCGCCTGGCGCTGCCGCCGCGTACCGTCCTCAATGTCAACATACCCAACCTGCCGCTCGAGCGCATTCGTGGCATCCAGCTGACGCGACTCGGTCATCGCGCGCGGGCTGCGGCACCCACCAAGGTGGTCAACCCGCGTGGCAAGGAAGGCTACTGGATCGCAGTTGCCGGTGATGCCGAGGACGGCGGGCCGGGTACTGACTTCCATGCGGTGATGCAAGGCTATGTTTCCATCACCCCATTGCAGCTTGACCGAACCTTCAACGACGCCTTCGAGCAGCTCGATGGCTGGCTGGAGGGCTTGCTTTGATGCGTGAGGACGATATGTTGCGTCGGGGCATCGGCATGACGTCCCAACGCACCCGCGAGCGCCTGATCCAGCGGCTGTGCGAGGAGGGCGTGTCCAGCCCCCAGGTGCTCGATGTGATTCGCCGCACGCCACGCCACCTGTTCGTGGACGAGGCACTGGCCCATCGGGCCTATGAAGATACCGCGCTGCCCATCGGCCACAACCAGACCATTTCGCAACCGTTCATGGTGGCGCACATGAGCGAATTGCTGCTGGAGGCGGGCCCGCTGGATAAGGTGCTGGAGATCGGCACGGGCTCGGGCTACCAGACCGCCGTGCTGGCGCAATTGGTCGAGCGGGTATTCTCGGTCGAGCGCATCAAGGTTCTGCAGGACCGGGCCAAGGAACGCCTGGTGGAGCTGAACCTGCGCAACGTGGTGTTTCGTTGGGGCGATGGTTGTGAAGGGTGGCCGGCACTGGCCCCCTACAATGGCATCATCGTCACCGCCGTTGCGCCGGAAGTGCCCCAGGCGCTGCTCGATCAACTGGCGCCGGGTGGGCGGATGGTGATTCCAGTAGGATCACCTGGTGAGGTGCAGCAGTTGATGCTCATCGTACGAGAAGAACACGGGTTCTCACGCCGCGTACTCGGAGCGGTACGCTTCGTGCCCCTGCTCAATGGGCCGGTGGCCTGATTCATCGGGGCATCGACGGGCTATTTTTGCACCTGCGTCGAATTCTTGCAGGATCGACCTGTCTATCTGGCGGTGCACACACGTTGCGCGAGTGTGTTGCAGCCGCCTGCCAAGACCGGCGAGCTTCGTTATAATTGCAACAATATTGCATTCTTGTCTTGAAACGTTTTCGGCACCATGAGGGGAGCGCGGGTGGGTCACACAGTCTTTCGGCAGCGCAAGGACAGCTCGGGTCTCAGGCTCTTGGTGCTGGTACTGGCCATGGGCACACTGCTGGTGGGGTGTTCGAGCTCTGGCAGCAACAGTGCGCGTGTCGTCGACCGCAACAGCAGCGCGCCCAAACGGCCGACCGTGACCTCCGGTCAGTATGTGGTCAAGCCAGGCGACACGCTGTTCTCCATCGCGTTTCGCTACGGTTGGGACTACAAGGAGCTCGCGGCACGCAACGGTATCGCCCCGCCGTATACCATTCGCCCTGGCCAGCCGATTCGCTTCAGCAGCGGGGCCTCGGGCAGCACCACCGTGGTGGCCAGCCCGTCCTCGTCCAGCCGGACCACGGTAACCCGCCGTCCTGTAGGTGCCACGGCATCTACCCCTGCCACGACCACCAAGACCGTTACCACATCCAGCTCGGCGAGCACGCCAGTGGTCGCTACCGTGCCTGCGGCCGAGCGTGCGGCCGGTGGCTGGACCTGGCCAGCGAACGGGGTTTTGATCGGCAAATTTGCTTCAAACGGTAGTTTGAATAAAGGCATTGATATCGCCGGTGATTTGGGACAGCCTGTTTTTGCTGCGGCCAGTGGATCAGTGGTGTACGCCGGGAGTGGTTTGAGGGGCTACGGCGAGCTGATCATCATCAAGCACAGCGATACCTATGTCAGTGCCTACGGCCACAACCGCAGGCTCTTGGTACGGGAGGGGCAGCAGGTCAAGGCAGGGCAGTCGATTGCTGAAATGGGGTCTACAGGCACAGATCGGGTGAAGTTGCATTTCGAAATTCGCCGCCAGGGCAAACCCGTCGATCCTCTGCAGTTCCTGCCACGCCGTTGATTGTTGTTTCCAGTCTGTTCCGCTGACATGGAGGGGACAGGCTCAAGCGCTGCCAGGGAGACAGGCGCCGCTCGAGTCTGAGTTCGAACTCAGCAAAGGACTATAACAATGGCTCTCAGCAAAGAAGCGCCGGAGTTTGACATCGACGATGACGTTCTACTCATGGAGACGGGCATCGTTTTGGAAACGGATGTGGTGTCAGACGAACCTGCTGTACCTTCGGTTCGGACCAGAGCCAAATCAGGCTCTTCGCTTAAACAACACAAGTACATCGATTACAGCCGGGCGCTTGATGCGACTCAGTTGTACCTCAACGAGATCGGCTTTTCCCCCCTGCTTTCGCCAGAAGAAGAAGTGCACTTTGCGCGCTTGTCGCAAAAGGGCGACCCCGCTGGCCGCAAGCGCATGATCGAAAGCAACCTGCGCCTGGTGGTGAAAATCGCGCGCCGCTACGTGAACCGAGGGTTGTCGTTGCTCGATCTGATCGAGGAAGGCAACCTGGGGCTGATTCGCGCGGTGGAGAAGTTCGACCCTGAGCGGGGCTTTCGTTTCTCGACCTACGCCACCTGGTGGATTCGGCAGACCATCGAGCGGGCGATCATGAACCAGACCCGCACCATTCGCCTGCCCATCCATGTAGTCAAGGAACTCAACGTTTACTTGCGCGCGGCGCGCGAGCTGACCCAGAAGCTGGACCACGAACCTTCGCCCGAAGAGATCGCCGCCTTGCTCGAGAAGCCGGTTGCCGAGGTCAAGCGCATGCTGGGTCTCAACGAGCGGGTTTCCTCCGTGGACGTGTCCCTGGGCCCTGACTCGGACAAGACGCTGCTCGACACTCTGACGGATGATCGACCCACAGACCCGTTCGAACTGCTGCAGGACGATGACCTGTCGCAGAGCATCGATCAGTGGTTGGGTGAACTGACCGACAAGCAGCGTGAAGTAGTGGTGCGCCGGTTCGGCTTGCGTGGGCACGAAAGCAGTACGTTGGAGGACGTCGGTCTGGAGATCGGCCTGACCCGCGAGCGGGTGCGGCAGATACAGGTAGAGGGGCTCAAGCGGCTGCGTGAGATTCTGGAAAAGAACGGCCTATCCAGCGAGTCGCTTTTTCGTTAGTCCCGGGTTTCGCGCTGCGTTCAGAAACGCCCCAATAAAAAGGGGCGTTTTTGCGTCTGGGGTTTGAAGAATCATGCTATCGACGAGCTTTGCGCGGTCAGAGGCGTTCGTACCGGTTTGCAGTTTCACAGGCGCATTCAGCACTGTGATCACAGTGGCAGTTCGACCTGTAAGCATTTGCTTACTCGTTACGTAAGCTTTTGAAGGGTGTAGCAGTAAACCAATGTCGTTTTCAAAAGCAATAGCTTCTTAACTCATTGAAAATATTGAAGTATTTAGATGTGTGAAAGTTTGTAGGCCGCAACATTCTGTGAGGAGGACTCGTTGCACATCCCGCTCAGGTCGCTAGCATTCGAACTGTGCACAGGGACACGCACAGGCGCTCAGGAAGAGAGCCAAGGACATCGCAAGAAGCGATTTCATCAGGACGATGTACAGGACAAGCAGGGACTACGGAAAAAATGTGGGCGGGTCGAACCGCCCCTTTTTTTTGCCTTTTTTTTGGGTTCTGAGGCCTTTGATCCAAGCGCTTACTGCACAGCGCTTGGGAACGGCTGTATCAGAAGCCAGCGTGGCGGCGGTCACATCTGCATCACTGGTCTTTCGCGCTACAGCAAAAAGGCCCTTGCGGGCCTTTTCGTTTGTTCACGCGACGTTAGCGCTGCAAGTCGGCAATCTTGCCTGGCTTGCCGTCCCACTCCTCAGCATCAGGAAGTGCATCCTTGCGCTCGGTGATGTTGGGCCAGATCTCAGCCAGTTCGGCGTTCAACTCGATGAAGTTCTCCATGCCCGATGGCACTTCGTCTTCCGAGAAAATGGCTTGTGCCGGGCACTCTGGTTCGCACAGTGCACAGTCGATGCACTCATCCGGGTGGATGACCAGGAAGTTCGGGCCTTCGTAGAAGCAGTCCACCGGACAGACTTCCACGCAGTCGGTGTATTTGCATTTGATGCAGTTGTCGGTGACGACGAAGGTCATTTCTAGTTCTCTCCTCAGGCGACGGCGGCGGCCCTTCCTCTCAGGCCGCGCGGTTTGCGGGTTTTGGCTGCAGGCCAGGCTAATAACCGTGCAGTACCAGCAAACCGCGGCGGATTCTACCAGCTTGTCATGGCTGCCGTTATAACAGGTTCTTTAGTTGATATAGCATTTCGATAGCTTGGCGCGGTGTCATGTCATCGAGCTGCAGCTTGCCCAGCTTCTCGATCGCCGGGTGGGGCAGGCTGGCGAACAAGTCGCTCTGGTGCGGCACTTGCGGTGCATCCTGCGCTTTCGGGACTTGGGTCGAGTCGTGTGGCAGGCTGGTGGTTTCCAGGCGCGACAGGTGCTCCCGAGCGCGCTGGATGACCACCGCCGGTACACCTGCCAGTTGCGCGACCGCCAGGCCATAACTCTGGCTCGCAGGCCCTGGCAGCACGTGGTGCAGGAATACGATGCGGTCGTTGTGCTCCGTTGCATTGAGGTGCACGTTGGCCACCAGCGGCTCACTGTCGGGCAACACGGTCAGTTCGAAGTAGTGTGTAGCGAACAAGGTGTAGGCCCGCAGGCGCGCCAGGCGTTCGGCTGCTGCCCAGGCCAACGACAGGCCATCGAAGGTGCTGGTGCCGCGGCCTACTTCGTCCATCAGCACCAGGCTGCGGTCGGTTGCGTTGTGCAGGATATTGGCGGTTTCGCTCATTTCCACCATGAAGGTGGAGCGCCCCCCTGCCAGGTCGTCGCTGGAGCCAATGCGGGTGAAGATGCGGTCGACCACCGACAGCTCGCAGCGCGCCGCTGGCACGAAGCTGCCGATATGTGCCATCAGCACGATCAGTGCGGTCTGGCGCATGTACGTGGACTTACCACCCATGTTCGGCCCGGTGATGATCAGCATCCGGGTGCTGTCGTCCAGGCCCAGGTCGTTGGCCACGAACGGCGTGGTGAGCACCTGCTCTACCACGGGGTGACGCCCCTGCTCGATGCGCAGGCACGGTTCTTCAACGAAGCGTGGGCAGTTCAGGTCCAGGTTCAGGGCCCGCTCTGCCAGGTTGCTGAGCACGTCCAGTTCAGCCAGGGCGGCGGCACTGTCCTGCAGTGGCGCCAAGTGGCTGATCAGGGTCTCGAGCAGCGCGTCGTAGAGCATCTTTTCCCGGGCCAGGGCGCGGCTCTTGGCCGACAGCGCCTTGTCCTCGAACGCCTTGAGTTCCGGGGTGATGAAGCGCTCGGCGCCCTTGAGGGTCTGCCGGCGGATATAGTCGACCGGTGCCTGTTCGGCCTGCTTGGAAGGCAGCTCGATGAAATAGCCATGCACACGGTTGTAGCCGACCTTGAGGTTGGCAAGGCCGGTGCGTGCCTTCTCACGTGCCTCGAGGTCGATCAGGAACTGACCGGCGTTCTCGCTGATGGCCAGCAGCTCGTCGAGCTCGTTGTCATAGCCAGCCTTGAGCACGCCACCGTCACGGATTACGGCTGGCGGGTTGTCGACCACCGCACGCTCCAGCAGGCTGGCCAGCTCCGGGTAGGTGCCGGTGATCGCGGCCAGGCGTGCAAGGTGCGGCGCCTCAAGCTCGGTCATGGCATTCTGCAGCTCGGGCAGGGCACCCAGTGCGTCACGCAGGCGCGCCAGGTCGCGTGGGCGGGCATTGCGCAGGCCGATACGGGCCAGGATGCGCTCGATGTCGCCGATTTCCTTGAGCTGGGGTTGCAGCTTTTCGAACCGGTAGCTGTCGAGCAGGCAGCGGATCGAATCTTGGCGGGCCTGTATGACCTTGAGGTCGCGCAGCGGGCGGTTCAGCCAGCGGCTCAACAGGCGGCTGGCCATGGCGGTCTGACAACGGTCGACGACTGATTGCAGGGTATTGTCGCGCCCGCCTGCCAGATTGATGTCCAGCTCCAGGTTGCGGCGGCTGGCGCCGTCGAGAATGACTGTGTCGTCCAGGCGCTCGTGACGCAGGCTGCGCAGGTGCGGCAACGCCGTGCGCTGGGTTTCCTTGGCATAGGCCAGCAGGCAGCCGGCGGCGCCGATGGCCAGGGTCAGCTTGTCACAGCCAAAGCCCTTGAGGTCCTTGGTGGCAAATTGTTGGCAGAGCGCCTTGCGCGCCGAGTCGCGGTCAAAGTCCCAAGGCGCTCGGCGACGCGCGCCGGGGCGTTTCTCGGCAGGCAGGTCGCGTGGCCAGTCATCCGGGATGAGCAGCTCGACCGGGTTGAGGCGATCCAGTTCAGCCAGCAGGGTTTCCCAGCCTTTGATCTCCTGCACGCCAAAGTGACCACTGGTGATGTCAAGCACGGCCAGGCCAAACAGACGCTCGTCGCCCAGCAGCGCTGCGATCAGGTTGTCGCGGCGCTCATCGAGCAATGCCTCGTCGCTGACGGTCCCTGGCGTGATGATGCGCACCACTTGGCGCTCGACCGGCCCCTTGCTGGTGGCCGGGTCGCCGATCTGCTCGCAGATGACCACCGATTCGCCCAGCTTGACCAGCTTGGCCAGATAACCCTCGAGGGAGTGAAACGGCACCCCGCACATGGGGATGGACTGGCCGGCGGACTGACCGCGCGCGGTCAGGGTGATGTCCAGCAGGCTGGCGGCCTTTTTCGCATCTTCATAGAAGATCTCGTAGAAGTCGCCCATGCGATAGAACATCAGCTGGTCAGGATGCTGGTTTTTCAGCTTCCAGTACTGCTGCATCATTGGGGTATGTGCGGAGAGATCGGACATGGTCGGCCTACAGCGGGTGATCTGGTTGGCGAGGGTAAACCGGCAATGGTACAGGCTTTTTCGGTGCGATGCAGGCGCCGAACGCCGCGCATGTCCACCCTGGGCGCTGCGGCTGAGGCTTGGAAAACCTGAACGTTTGCCCGGCCAGCCTCTCTATTGGGGTGATAGGGTAGTGGTCAGTCTTCAAGGAGCCCTCGCATGGACCCGATTACCACACTCGCCACTCGCCTGGGTGACCACCTGCAGCGCCTGGGGGCACAGGTGAGCACTGCCGAATCCTGTACCGGCGGCGGCATTGCCGAGGCCATTACCCGGATCGCCGGCAGCTCGGCCTGGTTCGAAGCCGGCTACGTGACTTACTCCAACCGGCAGAAAACGCGTCAGCTCGGGGTGCCCGAGGCGCTGTTCAAGCAAGTGGGCGCGGTAAGCCAGGAGGTGGTCGAGGCCATGGTCGCGGGCGCGCAGCAGGCCAGCGGCGCCCGCTTCGCCGTAGCAGTCAGCGGGGTGGCCGGCCCTGGCGGCGGTTCGGCTGACAAGCCCGTAGGTACCGTGTGGCTGGCTTGGGGCGATGGGCAGCGGGTCGTCAGCGTGCGTCGTCAGTTCGAAGGCGACCGCGAGGGCGTACGGCACCAAACCGTCGTCGCCGCCTTAGAAGGCTTGTTACAGCTTGGCACCGGTTAAATCGAAATCGGGGGTTTGCTCGGACGCTCGCCTGTGGAATAATACTGGCTACTTATACAGTTATCCGGCCATCAGGGCCAAGTCGAACACGTGAGGATTTCAATGGACGACAACAAGAAGCGCGCCTTGGCTGCGGCCCTGGGTCAAATCGAACGTCAATTCGGTAAAGGCGCCGTCATGCGCATGGGCGACCATGAGCGCCAGGCCATCCCTTCCATTTCCACCGGCTCCCTGGGGCTGGACATCGCGCTGGGTATTGGCGGTCTGCCGAAAGGCCGTATCGTCGAAATCTACGGCCCGGAATCGTCAGGTAAAACCACGCTTACGCTCTCGGTCATCGCCGAAGCCCAGAAAAGTGGCGCCACCTGTGCGTTCGTCGATGCCGAGCACGCCCTTGACCCCGAGTACGCCGGCAAGCTGGGCGTCAACGTAGACGACCTGCTGGTTTCGCAGCCCGATACGGGTGAGCAGGCGCTGGAAATCACCGACATGCTGGTACGGTCCAACGCCGTCGACGTCATCATTGTCGACTCCGTGGCTGCCCTGGTACCCAAGGCTGAAATCGAAGGCGAAATGGGTGACATGCATGTGGGCCTGCAGGCTCGCCTGATGTCCCAGGCATTGCGCAAGATCACCGGTAACATCAAGAACGCCAACTGCCTGGTCATCTTCATCAACCAGATCCGTATGAAGATCGGCGTGATGTTTGGTAGCCCAGAAACCACCACTGGCGGTAACGCACTGAAGTTCTATGCCTCGGTTCGCCTGGATATCCGTCGCACCGGTGCAGTCAAGGAAGGCGACGAGGTGGTGGGTAGCGAAACCCGCGTCAAGATCGTCAAGAACAAGGTGGCGCCACCGTTCCGTCAAGCAGAATTCCAGATTCTGTACGGCAAAGGTATCTACCGTAACGGTGAGATCATCGACTTGGGCGTCTCTCAGGGCCTGGTCGAGAAGTCGGGTGCCTGGTACAGCTACCAAGGCAACAAGATTGGTCAGGGCAAGGCGAATGCTGCCAAGTACCTGCACGAGAATCCCGCTATCGGTAGCGAGATCGAGAAGCAGATCCGCGACAAGCTGCTCAATGCCGGTGCCGTAGCCGCTGCTGCCAAGGCTGCGGCCGCACAGGCCGATGCGGGTGACGTGGCCGAAGCCGAAGCTGGCTATTGATCACGCGACCTTAGCTGAACATGCCTGCCGTACTCGACACCCCCGTCGCCATTCGGCGGGCAGCCATGGACCTGCTTGCGCGACGTGAGCATGGTCGCGTGGAATTGACCCGCAAGTTACTTCAGCGCGGGGCTTTGCAGACGCTGATCGAGCCTGAGCTTGATCGGCTGAGCGAAGAAGGTTTGCTGAGTGAAGCTCGCTATCTGGAAAGCTTCATTCGTTATCGATCCAATTCTGGTTATGGCCCTGCCCGAATCCGTGAGGAGCTCGGGCAGCGCGGCTTGGCGCGTGGTGATATCGATGCAGCGCTTCGCGAAAGTGATATCGACTGGGGCGAGCGCCTGTATGAGGTATGGCAGCGCAAGTATGCCGGGCAACGCCCTGAGGATCCCAAGGCGCGTGCGCAGCAAATGCGCTTTCTCGCTTATCGTGGTTTCCCCATGGATATGATTGGAAAGCTGCTCAGCGGGCGAGGCTGGGACGATTGAACCCACTGCCTGCGCCTAAGAGAGATCCGGCAAGTGCTGTTCATGGCAGGCTGACGGCGCAACAGCCCAATGTTGCGGCAGATTGATGAAGTCCACCAGCTCTCGCAGTCGGCCTTGATCGCGGCTGGTAAAAGCGAAGCACAGGCGTGTCAGATGCCCAAAATCCCCGGTTTCGTTTTCGACGTTGCTGTCAGGCGTTTGCTCGAAGCTGCCGCTTAGGCAGAGATCGGCAAATTGCTCGTCAATCGCCTGTAACGCTTCGGGTGCGAGTGGCCGGTGCATGCGCAGGACGAACTGGCGTTTCAGCCAGCGGCTGGAGTGGTAGTTTTGGTAGAACCGATTGATTTCCTCAACAGCTTCCTCGGCACTGTGCACCAGGCGCAGCAGCTTAAGGTCGCCTGGCAGGATGTAGCGATTGTCCTGCAGCTGGTGGCGAATGAACGCCAGGCAGTCCTGCCAGAAGGTACCCTGCGGTGAGTCCAGCAGTACCACCGGTACCAGGGGGCTCTTACCCGTCTGGATAAGCGTCAGCACTTCCAGTGCTTCATCGAGCGTACCGAACCCTCCGGGGCACAACACCAGCGCGTCCGCTTCCTTGACGAAGAACAGCTTGCGAATGAAGAAGAAGTGAAACGACAGCAGCTTGTCGGTGCCTTCTATGGTTGGGTTGGCATGTTGTTCGAAGGGCAGGGTGATGTTGAAGCCAAGGCTGTTGTCGGCGCCGGAGCCTTCATGGGCGGCGGCCATGATACCGCCGCCGCCACCGGTGATGACCATCAAGTCCGAGCGGGCCAGCGCAGCACCCAGCTCACGGGCCAGGGCATACATGGGGTGCTCCAGCGGCGTACGCGCCGAGCCGAACACAGTGACCTTACGGCGGTGCTTGTGGCGACGCAGTGCGCGAAAGGACTGGTCGAGTTCGCGCAGCGCTTGCAGGGTGATCTTGGTGCTCCAGCGGTCGGCGTCGTCGTGGGCCATGCGCAGGATCGTCAGCATCATGTCGCGATAGAGGGGCAGGTTGGGGCTATCGGGGGCTACGCGTTCGAGTTGGGCGTCGATGTAGCTCAGGTCGATGTCATGATCGCGGAAGTGGCTGGAAAGCAGTTCATTCGATTGATAGGGCATGCAACTTCTCCTTCTGCTCCTTATCAATCTAGCCCTATAGCACGGGTCACGCCCAGCCCGTATAGGGTGTCGGGCGCATGGAGGGGCGCCCGGACGGGGCTTGAGCGGTATTCGAAGCTTTACTTCTTCTTGTTACCGGCAACGCAGCTAGCGCTGTCGAAGGCCTGATCCATCAACGGCTGATTGGTCTTGTAGACCGTGAAGCGGTACACCATCACTGCGCCTTTGGACATCAGGTTGCGGAACCCGGTGTTGCGGCAAACGCTGTCGCCCAACTGGCTGCGCACCTGCTCAGGGTTGGCCTGCATGCGCGCAGCATGGTCAGCGCGTACGCTGAGGTGGTTGATCAGGGCCTTGCCTTCGACCGTATAGCCTTGGTCGAGAATGTCTTCGTTGATGGCGCGGGGTGTGCCAACGCTGCTTTCCTTGGCAACCTTCTGCAGCATCGTGTTCAGGTCATAGTCCTGCTTGGAAGCCGCCTGGGCTGCAAGTGGCAGTGCGAGCAACAAGCTCAGGGCGGGGGCGATAAGGCGCAGCATGGATCTCTCCTGGTTCGGTGACTGGCGCTTGGACAGGCGTAGGCAGACGGCGTTCCCTCATCGCTGCCGCCCGCGTAGCGCTTGAAATCGCGAGTATAGGGGCGCTCCGGTCGTCTGCACAGCAAATGGCCGGCATTCTGGTAAACTGCCAGCCGTTTTCAATCGAGCCACTGCAGTGACTGCCACCTTTTTTCTGCAATGCGTGCCGGCATGAGCCATGCCGTCGCGCGGCTGCGCGCCGAACGCCTGGCGCGCAGCAACAAACCCTTTATCGCACGCGGCTCCCGGGCCGAGCGTTGCCCAGGTTGCCGGGTCATTGCCACGCATTGCCTGTGTGACTGGAAACCCAACGTCAGTGCCGAGTCGGGCATCTGCCTTTTGATGCACGATACCGAGCCGTTGAAGCCAACCAATACCGGCTGGCTCATCGCTGACCTGATCGAAGACACATCCGCCTTTGGCTGGCTGCGCACCTCGGTGGACGAGGGCTTGTTGGCGTTGCTCGATGATCCGCAATGGCAGCCGTACATCGTGTTCCCGGGTGAATTCGTGGCGCCGGAGCGCGTCGTGACGGACGTGGTGCGCTCGCCTGGCAAGCGGCCATTGTTCATCCTGCTCGACGCCACCTGGACCGAAGCGCGCAAGATGTTTCGCAAAAGCCCCTACCTGGAGCGTTTTCCGGTGCTGAGCCTGCAGCCCGAGCAGATGTCACGCTACCGGCTGCGCCGCTCGCGGCGCGATGACCATTTCTGTACGGCGGAAGTGGCCGCCATGTGCCTGGACCTGGCCGGGGATCACCTCGCCTCACAGGCGCTGGACGCCTACCTGGACGTCTTCAGCTTGCACTACCTCAGTGGCAAACGCCGCCTGCCCCTGGATGAACAGGATGCTGTTCACCAGCGCCTGCATACCTTCCTATAGTCCAAGGGGCAGCCTACCGGCTTTGGTTCATAATGACCGGGATGCCGCCAAGGCGGATTGAGCGACTGGCAGGCTGGCTTGACCTATGCCGTCGCCGCTCGGCATCCTTGGCGCCGATTCCCGCCAGTGCGCCCGTGCCGACGGGCCCCTGGTACAGAACAGGATCCTTAGATCGATGGCCACATACGAAATCCTGATTGCCGATGACCACCCGCTGTTTCGCGGTGCACTGCGCCAGGCCGTCACCCTGGGCATGGGCCCGGACGTGCGTCTGGTGGAAGTGGCAAGTATTGCAGAGCTGGAGAACCGCCTGAGCGAAAAGGCAGACTGGGACCTGGTGCTGCTCGACCTGAACATGCCAGGTGCCTACGGTTTTTCCGGCTTGGTCCTGCTGCGCGGGCAGTACCCGCAGATACCGGTGGTGATGGTCTCGGCGCAGGAGGAGGCTGCGGTCGTGGTCAAGTCCCGCGAGTTCGGCGCCAGCGGGTTCATTCCCAAGTCGAGCACCCTCGAAGTGATTCAGGATGCGGTGCGCAAAGTGCTCGATGGCGAAGTGTGGTGGCCACCACAGGCGTTCGAGAAGGTCGATGTGCCTGCTGAAGCGAGGGCTGCCAGCGAAGGGCTCGCCAGCCTGACGCCGCAGCAGTTCCGGGTACTGACGATGGTCTGCGAGGGCTTGCTGAACAAGCAGATCGCCTACGAGCTGAGTGTGTCCGAAGCCACCATCAAGGCCCATGTGACGGCCATTTTCCGCAAGCTGGGCGTGCGCACGCGCACCCAGGCCGCTTTGTTGCTGCAACAACTTGAATCGGTTGCCAGCACCTGATTACCCAGGCCTTCACGCTTTTTTGACCCTTGCCAGCCTAGTCTGCCGGCCCTTTCGTAGCTAAGCGAACCCCATGACGCCATCACCTTTCAAGGGCCAGACTGGTCTGAAACGAATCCTCAACGCCGCGGGCTATTCCCTGGACGGGCTGCGCGCCGCCTTCAAGGGCGAGGCTGCATTCCGCCAGCTGGTACTGCTCAACATCGTGCTGGTGCCTGTGGCCTTCTGGTTGCCGGTAAGCCGTGCGGAGCGGGCGATCATGATCGCGGTGTGCCTGCTTGGCCTGATTGTCGAGCTGTTCAATTCGGCGGTGGAGGCGGCGATCGATCGCATTTCCCTCGAACGCCACCCTTTGTCCAAGAACGCCAAGGACATGGGCAGCGCTGCCCAGTTGGTGTCGTTGTGCATGGTCGCGATCGTGTGGGGCGTGATCCTTCTGTAGGGCTACAACGCGGGGCGCTGCGCCTGCACGGCTCAGGCTATAGGCGGCAGCACGATCTCGTCGCTGCGCGTGACGCCAGCGGTGAAGTGGCGACAGAGTTCCAGAAACTCGCGCATCGCCGAGGTCTGGTATTTCTGCTTGTGCCAGATGAAGTAGAACTGGCGCATCAAGTCCAGCTCGGGTGTTTCCACTGCCACCAGGCTGCCACGGCGAAAGGCATCGCGCAGGGCCAGGCGTGAGATGCATCCGATGCCCAGGCCCGATTCCACGGCGCGCTTGATGGCCTCGGTGTGCTCCAGTTCCAGGCGGATGTCCAGCTGTGCGCGGTGGTGGCGCATGGCCTGGTCGAACGTCAGGCGCGTGCCCGAGCCTTGCTCGCGCAGGATCCACGCCTCACGGGCCAGCGTGGCGATGTCGGCGCGGCCCTGCTTGGCCAGTGCATGTTGGGGGGCGCAGAACACTACCAGTTCATCCGCCACCCAAGGCTGCACCTCAAGGTCCGGATGATTGCAATCACCTTCGATCAGACCCAGGTCAATTTCGTGGTGTGCCACCTGTTGCACGATATGCACAGTATTTTGTACGTGCAGCTTCACCTGGCTTTCGGGGTGTCGCTGCATGAAGCTGCCGATCAGAAGGGTTGCCAGGTAGTTGCCAATGGTGAGCGTGGCGCCCACCACGAGGGAGCCGAACCCTGATTTGCCGTTGAGCAGGTCCTCGATTTCCTTGGCCTGGTCCAGGAGTGCCACGGCTTGTGGCAGCAACTGATGACCCAAGGCGTTGAGGCTCAGGCGCTTGCCCGCCCGGTCGAACAACTGGCAGCTGCTCTGGCGTTCAAGCTCGGTGATGGAGGTGCTGGCAGCCGATTGCGACAGCGCAAGCACGCTTGCAGCGCGTGAAACGCTCTGGTGCTGGGCGACGGCCACGAAGACCTGAAGTTGACGTAGTGTGAATCGCATATCGATATAACCGATAACACATATCTTGATAATCCAGTTAACAGATATTGTCGCTGCCCCTAAACTATCGCGCAACTCTGCGCCTTGTGCGCGCTGCGACTTTCTTCAGGAGCCCCATTAGATGAGCAACATGAACCACGAACGTGTCCTCAGTGTGCACCACTGGAACGACACGCTGTTCAGCTTCAAGTGCACCCGTGATCCGGGGCTGCGCTTCGAGAACGGTCAGTTCGTGATGATCGGCCTGCAGCAGGACTCCGGCCGTCCGCTCATGCGCGCCTACTCCATCGCTTCGCCGAACTGGGAAGAACACCTGGAGTTCTTCAGCATCAAGGTGCCCGACGGCCCGCTGACCTCGCAGCTGCAGCACCTGAAGGAAGGCGATGAGATCATCATCAGCAAGAAGCCTACCGGTACGCTGGTGCTCGACGACCTCAACCCCGGCAAGCACTTGTACCTGCTCAGCACCGGTACTGGCCTGGCGCCGTTCATGAGTGTGATCCAGGACCCGGAAACCTACGAGCGTTTCGAGAAGGTGATCCTGGTCCACGGCGTGCGCTACGTGAACGAAGTGGCTTACCGCGAGTTCATCACCGAGCACCTGCCGCAGAACGAATTCTTCGGCGAAGCCGTACGCGAAAAGCTGATCTATTACCCGACCGTCACCCGCGAGCCTTTCGAGAACCAGGGCCGCCTGACCGACCTGATGCGCAGCGGCAAGTTGTTCAGCGACATCGGCCTGCCGCCGATCAACCCGCAGGATGACCGCGCGATGATTTGCGGCAGCCCGAGCATGCTCGATGAGACCAGCGAAGTGCTGGACAGCTTCGGCCTGAAAATCTCCCCACGCATGCGCGAGCCGGGCGATTACCTGATCGAGCGGGCGTTCGTCGAGAAATAAAGACGCGCCCAGCATGACCAGACGATCCGTTGACCCCACGTCAACGGATCGTTTTTTTTTGCCTGTTTCGTGACCAAGCCCGCTATTCGACCCGCGTCTGGCCGCTGTAGACCAGCAGTTGCCTGCAACGTTTGCACAGGTACCGCCGGCCTTGGCCCACCAATGCGTGCCGCTGCGCCGTGAACGCAAACTCACTTTGCGGACAGGGGCAGCGGTAGAGGTAGCGGGTCACCGCGCGGCGCTTGACGGCGTAGTTGTGGCAGCGCGCCGGCGGCAGTTCGTAGACGCCGCGCATGATCAACTGCCACTCCTGGCCGTGGGCCTGGATACCGTCACCAAAGACCTGGTGAGCGACCAGGTGGGCGACCTCGTGCGCTACGGTCTGGCGCAGGAAGTCTTCGTGGTTCTCGCGGTATAGCTGCAGGTTGAAACGCAGCTTGTTTTCGTGCAGGTGGGCCACCCCGGCTTTTTGCCCGCGCAGCTTGAAACTGACCTGCGGGCGGGGGAAGGCGCGATCAAAAAAGCGCTCGGCCTGCTGATAGCAGATTTCGACGCGTTGGATGAGCAGTTCGGGCATGGGGCAATGAATCCTCTGGCGGCCATTATGCCGCAGCGGCCGTGCACTCACCCAGCCATTGGTCACACGATGGGTTATTTGAGCGTGATCGCCCTGAAGTCTTTGTCGGAATGCCTACAGCCCTGCTGCAATTGTGCGTAAAATAGCCGGCTTTTGTCACACCTCGCGGATTCAAGCGCTATGGGCACCCTTTCGGTCAACCAGAACAAATTGCAAAAACGCCTGCGTCGTCTCGCTGGCGAAGCCATCACCGACTACAACATGATCGAGGATGGCGACAAGGTCATGGTCTGCCTGTCCGGCGGCAAGGACAGCTACACCATGCTCGATGTTCTGTTGCACCTGCAGAAGGTGGCGCCGATCTCGTTCCAGATCGTGGCGGTGAACATGGACCAGAAGCAGCCAGGCTTTCCGGAGCACGTGCTGCCGGCCTACCTCAAGGAACTGGGTGTCGAGTACCACATCGTCGAAAAGGACACCTACTCGGTGGTCAAGGAACTGGTCCCGGAAGGCAAGACCACCTGCTCGCTCTGCTCGCGCCTACGCCGCGGCACCTTGTACACCTTCGCTGATGAAATCGGTGCCACCAAGATGGCCCTGGGGCATCACCGTGACGACATCGTCGAAACATTCTTCCTCAACATGTTCTTCAACGGTGCCCTCAAAGGCATGCCGCCAAAACTGCGCGCCGATGACGGCCGTAACGTGGTGATCCGTCCGCTGGCCTACTGCAGCGAGAAGGATATCCAGGCGTACTCGGACATGAAGGCGTTCCCGATCATCCCCTGCAACCTGTGCGGCTCGCAGGAGAACCTGCAGCGTCAGGTGGTCAAGGACATGCTGGTCGAATGGGAGCGCAAGCACCCAGGCCGGACAGAAAGCATCTTCCGCGCTTTGCAGAATGTCGCGCCGTCGCAGCTGGCCGACCGCAACCTCTTCGATTTCACCAGCCTGACGATCGATGAAAACGCCACCCCGCGCTTTCTTGACGTGGTGAACATCTGACCCATGCGTGACTATCAGTGGCTGCACGAGTTCTGCCTGAACCGCTTCGGCTCTGCCCGCGCCCTGGAGGCGGCCCTGCCGCAACCTCGCAGCTCGGAGCAGCTACGGGCGACCAGCGCTGATCGCTACTTGTCGACCCTTGCCCTGCGCGTATTTCGCGCCGGGCTCAAGCACAGCCTGGTGGACGCCAAGTGGCCGGCGTTCGAGCAGGTGTTCTTCGGCTTCGACCCGGAAAAGGTCGTGCTGATGAGTGCCGAGCACCTTGAGCGGCTGATGCAGGACACCCGCATCATCCGGCACCTGGGCAAGCTCAAGAGCGTGCCGCGCAACGCCCAGATGGTGCTGGATATCGAAAAGCAGTGGGGCAGCTTCGGGAACTTCATCGCCGATTGGCCAGTAACCGATATCGTGGGTTTATGGAAATACCTGACCAAGCACGGTAATCAGTTGGGCGGTTTGTCCGCGCCGCGTTTCCTGCGCATGGTCGGCAAGGACACCTTCGTGCCGACCGACGATATGGCGGCAGCGCTGATCGCGCAAAAGGTCATCGACAAGAAGCCCACCAGCCAGCGCGACCTGGCCATGGTGCAGGACGCCTTCAACCAGTGGCACGAGCAAAGTGGCCGGCCGTTGTGCCAGCTGTCGGTCATGCTGGCCCATACCGTCAATCACTGAGCCGGCGGGGGCGGGCCCGCCCCCCCATCAGTTGCCTTCGCCGGCCAGGCGCCTTTGGTACTGGAACTTCCAGCGCACATACAGCAGCGCGGCCGTGAACAGCCCCAGGCTGACCAACAGCTCAAGCCAGCCAAACAGAGCCCGAGCAGGATCGAACGCTGCCACCACCCCCTTGATGAAGTAGATGTTGACCACGAAACAGGCCCAGGCATGAGCGCGGGCGCTGGCGCTGACCATGCCTGGCAGTACCAGCAGCAGTGGCAGCAGTTCGATGGCCAGGATCACGCTCACCCGCGCGCCATGCAGATTGGCGAACCACAGGTTGTTCACCACCAGCAGCGCGATCAAGCCCAGCACGAACGCCAAGCTCAGCGCCCGGGTCACCCGTACCCGAGGTGCTAGCCATGCCTGCGCAGGCAGCGGTTTTCGCGCCTTAGCCACGCGTGGTCTCCAAGGCTTTGGCCGTGGTTGCCAGGCGCTGCCCCAGGGCGCGGCACAAAGCGATTTCGTGCTCATCGAGGTCGCGCTTGCCATCGGCGCCGGCGTGGTGGCTCGCCCCGTAGGGTGTGCCGCCGCCACGGGTCTCGATCAGGGCTGACTCGCTATAGGGCAGGCCCAGTACCAGCATGCCGTGGTGCAGCAGGGGCAGCATCATCGACAGCAGGGTGCTCTCCTGACCACCGTGCAGGCTGGCGGTGGAGGTGAACACACCGGCGGGCTTGCCCACCAGCTCGCCGCCCAGCCACAAGGGGCTGGTACCGTCCAGGAAGTACTTGAGCGCAGCGGCCATGTTGCCGAAGCGGGTAGGGCTGCCCAGGGCCAGCCCCGAGCAGTGGCGCAGGTCGTCGAGGGTGGCGTAGGGCGCGCCACTGGCCGGCACGTCGGGCGCGACCGCCTCGCATTCGCTGGACACGGCCGGTACGGTGCGCAGGCGTGCTTCCATGCCGCCCAGTTCGATGCCACGGGCGATGTGCCGGGCCATCTCGCTGGTCGAGCCATGGCGGCTGTAGTAGAGCACCAGGATATAGGGTTCGCTCACGGCAGGATCTCCAGGATATTTTCGGGTGGGCGGCCGATCACGGCCTTGTCGCCGGCTACCAGGATTGGCCGCTCGATCAGCTTGGGGTGGGTCGCCATGGCGTCGATCAGCTGGGCGTCGCTGAGTGTCGGATCGGCCAGATTGAGTTGAGCGTAGTCGTCCTCGCCCGTACGCAACAGTTGACGGGGCGGGATGCCCAGCTTGTCCAGCAGCACCTTGAGCGTGGCGACATCGGGGGGCGTTTCCAGGTAGCGCACCACGGTAGGCGCCAGGCCGCGGGCCTCGAGCAGTTCCAGCGCGCCGCGGGATTTGGAGCAGCGCGGGTTATGATAGAGCGTCAGGTCAGTCATGTGGGGTCGCATCCAGCAAGGTGTGACCGGTATTCTAACCGCAGCGACTGACCCATTTGCTCTAAAACTCGAGAAGGATTGACCCATGGCAAGGCGTCTGGCAGCAGTAATGGCCATCACCGCGAGCCTGTTGCTCGGTGGTTGCGGTGCCGATTATGGCGTGGACCAGCACGGCAACACGGTAAAGGCCGAACAGGTAGACGGGCACTGGCTGGTGCTCAACTACTGGGCGGAGTGGTGCGGGCCGTGCCGTACCGAAATTCCCGAGCTCAATGCGGCTGCCAAGCAATGGGCCGCTGACGGCATCAAGGTGGTGGGGGTGAATTTCGATGGCCTGCAAGGCGCGGACCTCAAGCAGGCGGCCGATACGTTGGGCATCGATTTCACCGTGCTGGCCCAGGACCCCGCCGAGCGCTATGACCTGCCCCGCAGCGAGGCGCTGCCGGTGACCTACATCATTGATGACAAGGGCAAGGTGCGTGAGCAATTGCTCGGTGAGCAGACGCTCGAAGGCTTGAAGGCCAAGATCAAGGCCCTGAAACAGGGGTGACGCTGGCACGGCCTGAGCGAACGGGGCGCTGACCTGTCAAGCCAGGCCCCGCGGGCAACAGCCCGCCCGCTCAGCCCTCTTCAGGCCACAGGCGCAGCGGCTTGCCGTCGGTGGGCCACAAGCGCAATTGCTGATCCGGCGCCAGGTCCCAGCGGGTGACGTTGCCAAGGGCCTGCAGGAAGCGTTTTTCCTGTTCCATCAAAGCCGGTGCACACAGCTTGCGGGTGCTGCCGACGCTACCAAAACTCAAGCGCTCGCCATCGAGGGTGTAGGCCGCGAACCAGTGATTGCAGCCGGCATTGCCATAGGCGCGCCCGTCGCTGCCCAAGGTCATGCTCAAGTGGCTGTTGTCGATCAGGGGGCGCTCGCCGATCCACTCCAGTACGTAGCTGCGGTCTTGCTGCAGGTCCGAAGGGGCGGTCGCGCAGCCAAGCAGGCCGGTGGCAATCAGTGCGCTGGTAAGCAGGTTTTTCATTGTGCAGGCTCCTGGCAACGGGGGCAGAGGTGCCGGGCGTCCTGGCTTGCCCAGCCCAGTTCGGCGATGCGGGCGCTGGCTGCAGGCTGACGCGCTGCCTTGCCCAGCTTGGCATCGACCGCAAATTCGAAGTCCAGTACCGCATCGCAGCTGTCGCACGCCACTTGCCAGGCCAGGATCTCCAGTTCATGGAAGACTGGCCCGTTGGCCACGGCAACCCACTGTCCGCGCGGGTTGATCAGGTGGCGGACGCTGTCCACGGTCAGGCGCATGGCCAAGTCCTTGCTGCCCTTGAGAGTGACCAGCAGGGTGTCGCCCTTGTGCATCGAGCCACCGTTGCCTGTGACCTGGTAACGGCCGGGCACCAGGGCTCTGCACTCGATCAGGGTGTGCTGCGGGTTGAAGAGGGTGTAACGAAAATCGTGTTCGACCATGGGTCCTCCCTAAATGCCGCGTATCCTAGCATTAACCGGTCACCAGGTTCTGCGCCCTGCCTGCCGCCCAGCAGGCAATGTTCTCAAGCGTCGTCTGGGCAATGGCCTGCAAGGCCTCATGGGTGAGGAAGGCTTGATGGGCCGTGACGATCACATTCGGGAATGTCAGCAGGCGGGCCAGCACATCGTCCTGCAGGGGCAGGTCCGAGCGGTCTTCGAAGAATACTTTGGCTTCTTCTTCGTAAACGTCCAGGCCCAGGTAGCCCAGCTGGCCGCTCTTTAACGCATCGAGCAGTGCCGGCGTATCGACCAGCGCCCCACGCCCTGTGTTGACGAGCATGGCGCCAGGTTGCAGGTGCGCCAGGTTCTGGGCATTGATCAGGTGCCGGGTACCTGGCGTCAACGGGCAGTGCAGGCTGATGATGCGTGCCTGGCTCAGCAACGCTGGCAAACTCATGTAGCGCGTGCCCAAGGCCTCGAGCTGCGGGTCGGGGCAGGGGTCGTAGGCCAGTAGTTGGCAGCCGAAGCCAGCCATGATACGCGCGAAGGCCGCGCCGATCTGGCCGGTGCCGACGACCCCGACGGTCTTGCCATGCAAGTCGAAACCGGTCAGCCCGTGCAAGGTGAAATCGCCTTCACGCGTGCGATTGTAGGCACGGTGCAAGCGCCGATTGAGCGCCAGTATCAGCGCCACGGCGTGCTCGGCCACGGCTTGGGGCGAATAGGCCGGTACCCGCACCACATCTATTCCCAGCCGCTGGGCCGCAGCCAGGTCGACATGGTTGTACCCAGCTGAACGCAAGGCCACCAGGCGCGTACCACCGCGCGCCAGGCATTGCAGCACCGCCGCGTCGAGCTCGTCGTTGATGAACGCGCAGACGACCTCGTAGTCCTGGGCCAGCGGCGCGGTATCGGCCGTAAGACGCGCGGACTGAAAATGCAGTGCCACGCCGCCGCCCACGGCGGCCTGGGTGAAACTCTCCTGGTCATAGTGCTGACTGCTGAACAGCAGGGCGCGCATGGTGGCTCCTTGTGCATAGGCACCGGGTCAGTGAAAAGGGCGGCTGCCCTCAAATACTCAGCCTGGCCTCGGCTGCCAGCCGGCTGATCGCGTTGTCCAGTTCATCGAGCGCCTCCCCAGCCAAGGGGCTGTCCTGCTTGAGCAGGGTCTCGCTGCGTTGGCACGCGGCACGCAGCTGAGGCACGCCGCAATAGCGAGAAGCGCCGTTGAGCCGGTGCACCTGCTCGATGAGCGTACGACGGTCATGCGCTTGACGTGCATCCCGAATAGCGGCGCGGTCATCTTCCAGCGAGGCCAGCAACATGCTCAGCATGTCGGCGGCCAGATCGGCTTTGCCTGCCGCCAGGCGCAGGCCTTCGTCATGGTCGAGCACCTTCAACTCGTCAGGCCCAGTGGGCAGGCTCGCCGGCATCTGCGGCGACAAGCCAAGGCTCAGCCCAGTCCACTTCATCACCACCTGTGCCAGTTGCCGCTCGCTGATCGGCTTGGTCAGGTAGTCGTCCATGCCGCCATGGAGCAAGGCGCGTTTTTCATTGGCCATTGCGTGGGCGGTCAGTGCAACGATTGGCAACGGGTTGCCGCTCTGGGTGTTTTCCCAGCGGCGAATTTGCTCGGTGCAGGCGCGTCCGTCCATGCCGGGCATCTGCACGTCCATCAGTACCAGGTCGAACGGTTCGCTCTGCACGGCCTGTACCGCCGCGTAACCATTGTCGACAGCCGTCACCCGGGCGCCCAGGTCCTCCAGCAGAGTCTGCACCAGCAAGAGGTTGGCCGCGTTGTCATCCACGCACAGCACCTTGGGCTGGCGCTGCTGGCCCACCATGGCGCTGACCTCGCCCTGCAACCGGCGGGGCTGGACCATTTCCAGCAGCAGGCGGCGCAGCTTGCGCGTGCACGATGGCTTGGACAGCAGTTGGCCGTGGCCATTGGACAGGTAAGGGTGATAGAGCGCCTGCTCGGTCGTGGGGCACAGCACCACGCACTGGCAATGATGCCGCTCCAGGTGCTGGTAATACTGACCCAGCTGTTCGGGTGCCAGGGAGCCTACGTTGGCGCCCAGCACGGCGAAGTCGAACGGCTGCCCCGCCTGGCTGGCAGCTTGCACCGCCTGCAGCAGTTGCTCGTAGGAGGTAAAGACACAGACGCTCAAACCGCAGTCCTGCAACTGGTGCTCCAGGGCCTGCCGCGCCAGTGCATGGCCATCGACGATGGCGGCGCGACGGCCGAGCAAGGGCTGCAGAGGCAGCTCCTCGGCATCGTCGTGCGCCTTGGGCAGGTTGAGGCTGATCCAGAACTGCGAACCTTCGCCAGGGGTGCTATCGACGCCGATTTCGCCGCCCATCTGCTCGATCAGGCGCTTGGAGATCACCAGCCCCAGGCCGGTGCCGCCTGGCTGGCGGGCCAGGGAGTTGTCAGCCTGGCTGAAGGCCTGGAACAGCGTGCGTACATCTTGAGGCGACAGGCCAATGCCGGTGTCCTGGACACTGATGCGCAACTGGGCGCTGTCCTCGTGCTCGTCTTCGAGCATGGCGCGCACGACGATGGTGCCTTCGCGGGTGAACTTGATCGCGTTGCTGACCAGGTTGGTGAGGATCTGCTTGAGGCGCAGCGGGTCACCGATCAGCGAGGAGGGCGTATCGCGGTAGATCAGGCACAGCAGCTCAAGCTGCTTGGCATGGGCGGCCGGTGCCAGGATGGTCAGGGTGTCCTGGATCAGGTCGCGCAGGTTGAAGGGGATGCTGTCAAGCACCAGCTTGCCTGCTTCTATCTTGGAGAAATCGAGGATCTCGTTGATGATCCCGAGCAAATTGTCGGCTGACTTCTCGATGGTGTTCAGGTAGTCCACCTGGCGGGGCATCAGCTCGCTTTTCTGCAGCAGGTGGGTAAAGCCCAGAATGCCGTTGAGCGGCGTGCGGATTTCATGGCTCATGTTGGCCAAAAATTCCGACTTGATGCGGCTGGCTTCCAGGGCTTCCTTGCGGGCCATGTCCAGCTCGATGTTCTGGATTTCGATGGTTTCCAGGTTCTGCCGGACATCCTCGGTGGCCTGGTCGATGCTGTGCTGCAGCTCTTCGTGGGCACTGTGCAGGGTCTCGGCCATGCGGTTGATGCCGCGGGCCAGTTCGTCCAGCTCGTGACTGCCCATGGCCGGCAGGCGTTCCTCGAGGTGGCCGTCCTTGAGCTGGTTGACCGCATGCTTGATGCGCTCGATCGGCGTGTTGATGGCACGGCTCATGCGCAGGGCCAGCAGCCCACTGACCACCAGGCAGGCCAGGATCAGAAGCAGGGTGGTGAACAGGTTGCGGTAGCCGCGCAGCAAGGTGCCGTCATGGGACAGCTCGATTTCCACCCAGCCCAGCAAGCGTTCGGCTTCGGCAGGCACGGCATCGGTGGCCAGGTCACGGTGGTGGCCGAACACTGGCATCAGGTAACGAGTGGCGTCGTTGCCACTGCGTTGCAGCAACTGGGTACCGCTGCCGCCGCTGGGCGGTTGGTTGAGCATGCTCGGGCCGGCATGGGCCAGCCGACTACGGTCCGGTGTCAGGAAGGCGACCGCGCGTACGTCGGCCTGTTCGAGGGTTTGCGCGGCAATGCGCTCCAGTTGTGCAGGCGCCTTGCGGGCCATGGCCGGGGCTGCCAGCGGCGCCAGCTGCTCGGCCAGCATCTTGCCACGTTGCAGCAGTTGCGTGCGCAGGTCGCTCTGTTGCAACCAGGTGAAGTAGCTGCCCAGCACCACTGCCATCAACCCGGCTGGCAGCAGCGCCAGCAACAGCACGCGGCTGCGAATTCCCAAACGATCGAGCACACTCGCCTCCTGTCAATGTGCCTGGATGCCGCCCTGCAAGGCGGCCAAGCGGGGACGTTACTCCCCCTCGCCAGCCATTGCACGCGTTAAGTCCGTACGCAGGTGCAGCACCGGCGGTGGCATGTGGCGCCGTGCATGGGCAAGGCACTGCACGGGCTTTATAGCCTGTAGCTATATGCACCACAGATTGCGTGATATGGCGAAGCGGGGTTTGCCGGTATGATGGGCGCCCCCGCCGTCCGGATTGTGAAAGACACCATGACCTTGCAGTATCCAACCATCGCCGATTGCGTCGGCAATACGCCCCTGGTTCGCCTGCAGCGCCTGGCTGGCCAGACCAGCAATACCTTGCTGCTCAAGCTCGAGGGCAACAATCCTGCCGGCTCGGTCAAGGACCGTCCCGCGCTGTCGATGATCGCCCGTGCCGAATCGCGCGGCCAGATCAAGCCTGGCGATACGCTGATCGAAGCAACCTCCGGCAACACCGGCATCGCGTTGGCCATGGCAGCGGCAATCAAGGGTTACAAGATGATCCTGATCATGCCCGACAACTCCACGGCCGAACGCAAGGCGGCGATGGCAGCCTACGGCGCCGAGCTGATCCTGGTGACCAAGGAAGAGGGCATGGAAGGGGCACGCGATCTGGCTCAGCAGCTGGAAGCCGATGGCCGTGGCGTGGTGCTCGACCAATTCGCCAACGGTGACAACCCGATGGCGCACTACACCAGCACCGGCCCGGAAATCTGGCAGCAGACCCAGGGGCGCGTTACCCACTTCATCAGTTCCATGGGCACCACCGGGACCATCATGGGGTGCTCGCAGTACCTCAAGGAGCAGAATCCGGCGGTGCAGATCGTCGGCTTGCAGCCGATGGAAGGCGCGGCCATTCCGGGTATTCGCCGCTGGCCCCAGCAATACCTGCCAAAAATTTTCGACGCAGCCCGGGTCGATCGCATTGTCGACATGTCCCAGGACGAGGCCGAACAGACCATGCGCAGGCTTGCCCGTGAAGAGGGCATTTTCTGCGGCGTGTCTTCCGGTGGTGCAGTCGCCGCCATGCTGCGCCTGTCCCAGGAAGTGGAAAATGCCACCTTGGTGGCCATCATCTGCGATCGCGGCGACCGTTACCTGTCCACTGGCCTGTTCGATCCGAGCTAAATGTCCAAGAAGAAAACCAACAGCGGCCTGCGCTTTCAGCCAGCCGGTGGCAATCGTAGCCCCCAGGTTCCCGTGGGCAAGAAGCAACGCCTGGTCATCGAGCGCCTGTCAGGGGACGGTCGCGGCATTGCGTTTCATGAAGGGCGCACCTGGTTCGTCACTGGCGCCCTGGCAGGCGAAGAGGTCGAGTCGAGGGTGCTCAATGCCCGTGGCAAAGTCGTCGAAGCGCGGCTTGAACGGGTGCTCCAGGCCAGTCCCGAGCGCCGCGAAGCCCCTTGCAAATACTACGGCCAGTGCGGGGGGTGCAACCTTCAACACCTGCCCCATGAGGCTCAGCTAGCGCTCAAGCAGCGCACCCTGGCCGAGCAACTGCAACGGGTGGCCGGTGTGCAGCCCGAGCAATGGGCCGCGCCCTTGACCGGGGCCGCTTTCGGCTACCGTCGCCGCGCCCGTGTGGCCGTGCGCTGGGACCCCAAGACCCGCCAGTTGGCAGTCGGTTTCAGGGCGCAGGCCAGTCAGGACATCGTTGCCATCGATGATTGCCTGGTGCTGGTACAGCCCTTGCAGTCAATCCTGCGTCACTTGCCCACGGTGCTGCGCTCGTTGGCCAAGCCCCAAGCCCTGGGCCATGTGGAGCTGTTCAGCGGCACGGCCGAGGCAGTGCTGGTGCGTCATGTCGCGCCGTTGCCGGCCGAAGATGTTGCACGCTTGCAGGCGTTCTGCGCCGAGGCCAGCGCGCAGTTGTGGCTGCAGGGTGAAGGCGAGCCGCAGCCGGTGGATGCCACCGGGCCGCTGGGTTTCGACCTGGCGCCCTGGCAGCTGCAACTGGCCTGGCGCCCCGGCGACTTCGTGCAGGTCAACGCCCAGGTCAATACCGCCATGATCGAGCAGGCCTTGGCCTGGCTCGCTCCGCAGCCTGAAGAGCGGGTACTGGACCTGTTCTGCGGCCTGGGCAATTTTGCCTTGCCGCTGGCACGGCATGCCCGTGAGGTGGTGGCGGTAGAAGGCGTACAGGCCATGGTCGATCGTGCGGCGGCCAATGCCCGCAGCAACGATGTGCATAACGCGCAGTTTTTTCAGGCCGATTTATCGCAGCCGTTGACGGGCATGGAATGGGCCGCCGAGGGCTTTTCTGCGGTACTCTTGGACCCACCGCGCGACGGTGCATGGGAGGTGGTGCAGGGCATCGCCCGTCTTGGGGCCAAGCGGCTGGTCTATGTATCGTGCAACCCGGCCACGCTGGCGCGAGACGCCCAGGTGCTGGTCGGGCAGGGGTACCGGTTAACAAGGGCCGGGATTCTCGACATGTTTCCTCAAACGGCGCATGTCGAAGCCATGGCGTTATTCGAAGTGGGCTAGCCAGCTGGCCCCTTGGTGCGGCTTCCAGGGAATGGCAGCCGTGCGGTGATTGCCAGTGCACCCGCAGGGTGCGCTGTATGGAAAGGTAAAACAAAGATGGTACAGGTGAGAGTGCACCAGCCGGTCAATACCGACGGCAGTATCAATCTCGAAGCGTGGTTGGACCATGTGGTCAGCGTCGATTCGGCGCTCGACCGCGCAGCGCTCAAAGAGGCCTGCGAGTTTGCCCAGGAAGTCGAGAAGAAGGGCAACCCGGCCAAGCATTCCTGGGCCGATGGTACGTCGAGCTATCAGGCAGGTCTTGAGATTGCCGAGATTCTCGCGGACCTCAAGCTCGACCAGGATTCCCTGGTAGCGGCGGTCATCTACCGCGCTGTGCGAGAAGGCAAGGTCACCCTGGCCGAAGTCAGCCAGCGCTTCGGGCCGGTCGTGTCCAAGCTGATCGATGGCGTGCTGCGCATGGCTGCGATCAGTGCCAGTCTCAGCCCCCGTCAGTCGCTGGTGCTCGGCTCTCAGGCGCAGGTCGAGAACCTGCGCAAGATGCTGGTGGCGATGGTCGACGACGTTCGCGTGGCGTTGATCAAGCTGGCCGAACGCACCTGTGCCATTCGAGCGGTCAAGGCCGCTGATGACGAGAAACGCCTGCGGGTGGCGCGGGAAGTGTTCGACATCTACGCCCCCCTGGCCCACCGTCTGGGTATCGGGCATATCAAGTGGGAACTGGAAGACCTTTCGTTCCGCTACCTCGAGCCCGAACAGTACAAGCAGATCGCCAAGCTGTTGCACGAGCGTCGCCTGGACCGTGAACGCTTTATCAGCGATGTCATGAACCAGTTGCAGAACGAACTGCTGGCCACCGGGGTGAAGGCGGACATCAGTGGCCGCGCCAAACACATCTACTCGATCTGGCGCAAGATGCAGCGCAAGGGCCTGGAATTCAGCCAGATCTACGACGTGCGCGCCGTGCGGGTGCTGGTCCCCGAGATACGCGACTGCTACACCGCCCTGGGTATCGTGCACACCTTGTGGCGTCACATCCCCAAGGAATTCGACGACTACATCGCCAACCCCAAGGAAAACGGCTACCGCTCCCTGCATACGGCGGTAATCGGCCCGGAGGGCAAGGTGCTGGAAGTGCAAATCCGCACCCACGGCATGCACGAGGAAGCGGAGCTTGGCGTCTGCGCCCACTGGCGATACAAGGGCACCGACGTCAAGCCCAGCTCGAACCACTACGAAGAAAAGATTTCCTGGCTGCGCCAGGTGCTGGAGTGGCATGAAGAGCTGGGCGACATCGGGGGCCTGGCCGAGCAACTGCGGGTCGACATCGAGCCCGACCGGGTGTACGTGTTCACCCCGGACGGTCACGCCATCGACCTGCCAAAAGGGGCGACGCCCCTGGACTTCGCCTATCGGGTGCACACCGAGATCGGCCACAACTGCCGGGGCGCCAAGATCAACGGGCGCATCGTGCCGCTCAACTACAGCCTGCAGACCGGCGAGCAGGTCGAAATCATCACCAGCAAGCACGGTAACCCGAGCCGTGACTGGCTGAACTCGAACCTAGGCTATGTCACCACTTCGCGCGCGCGGGCCAAGATCGTGCACTGGTTCAAGCTGCAGGCGCGCGACCAGAACGTTGCCGCCGGCAAGACGCTGCTCGAACGTGAGCTCAGCCGGCTGGGCCTGCCGCAGGTCGACTTCGAGCGCCTGGCCGAGAAGACCAACGTCAAGACGGCCGAGGACATGTTTGCGTCCCTGGGCGCTGGGGACCTGCGCCTGGCGCATCTGGTCAATGCGGCGCAACAGCTGCTGGAGCCTGAGCGCATCGAGCAGATCGAGCTGGTGCCGCGCAAGCCCAGCGGGCCGCGTGGGGGCAAGCGTGGCGACATTCAGATCCAGGGCGTGGGCAACCTGCTGACGCAGATGGCCGGTTGCTGCCAGCCGTTGCCTGGCGATGCCATCGTCGGCTACATCACCCAGGGTCGCGGTGTGAGCATCCACCGCCAGGATTGCGCCTCGGTGTTGCAGCTGGCCGGCAAAGAGCCGGAGCGCATGATCCAGGTCAGCTGGGGGCCGATTCCGGTACAGACTTACCCGGTCGATATCATCATCCGTGCCTATGATCGCCCCGGTTTGCTGCGCGATGTGTCGCAGGTGCTGCTCAACGAGAAGATCAACGTGCTGGCGGTCAATACCCGCTCGAACAAGGAAGACAACACGGCGCTGATGTCGCTGACCATCGAGATCCCCGGTTTGGATGCCCTTGGGCGCTTGCTGGGGCGTATCTCGCAGTTGCCGAACATCATCGAGACACGGCGTAATCGTACGCCCTGAATCCCGCGTGCACGATTCGCGGGCATCCCGCCCCTAGGGGCCGGTTTGCCCGCCAAGCCCGACCGTCAAGGACTTGCCTGAATGACCTACACCCTCCAGGACCTGCTCCACCTCATGGCCCGCTTGCGCGACCCGCAATACGGCTGCCCTTGGGACCTGAAGCAGGACTATGCCAGCATCGTCCCACACACCCTCGAAGAAGCCTACGAGGTGGCGGACACCATCGAGCGCGGCGATTTCGAGGACTTGCAAGGCGAGCTGGGCGATCTGCTGTTCCAGGTGGTCTACTACAGCCAACTTGCCCGGGAGGAGGGCCGTTTCGCGTTCGACGGCGTGGTGGACGGCATCACCCGCAAGCTCATTCGTCGACACCCCCATGTCTTTCCAACCGGGGACCTGTATGCGCCGCTGGAGACACCCAGCCTGAGCGATGCGCAGGTCAAGTCACGCTGGGAAGAAATCAAGGCGCAGGAGCGGGCGCAGAAAAGCCGTCCAGAACAGCTGTCATTGCTCGACGATGTGCCAACGGCATTGCCTGCCTTATCCCGGGCGGCCAAACTGCAAAAGCGTGCGGCCACCGTCGGGTTCGACTGGCCCGAGGCCTTGCCGGTTGTGGACAAGGTGCGTGAGGAACTCGACGAAGTGTTGCAGGCCATGGCCGACGGGGACAGCGATGCGCTGGAAGATGAAGTCGGTGACTTGCTGTTCGCGGTAGTCAACCTGGCGCGTCACTTGAAGCATGACCCCGAAAACGCCTTGCGCCGAGCCAATCGTAAGTTCGAGCGACGTTTTCGCTTTATCGAGCAGGCGTTGCGTGACAGCGGCACTGCCATTGAAGACTGTAACCTTGATGCGCTGGACACCCTTTGGGGTGAAGCCAAGCGTCAGGAAAAGAACCTGCCCAGCTGCGGCTGAGCTGTTGCATAAGTGAGTGAACATTCATGAGCCTTTCCCTTCGCGACCAATTGCTCAAAGCCGGGCTGGTCAACCAGAAACAGGTTTCTCAGGCCAACAAGGCTGAAAAGAAACAGAAGCGCCTGGAGCACAAAGGCCAGGTCGAGGTGGACGATACCCAGCAGCGGCTGGCCAAGGAAGCCATGGCCGAAAAGGCCAAGCGTGACCAGGCGCTCAACCGTGAACAGCAGGAAAAAGCCGAGAAGAAGGCACGCGCCGCGCAGATCAAGCAACTGATCGAAGCGACCCGCCTGCCCAAGCTCACGACCGAGGATTACTACAACTTCGTCGACGACAAAAAGGTCAAGCGTATCGCGGTCAATGCCCTGATGCGCAGCAAATTGAGCCATGGTGCGCTGGCGGTGGTGTCCTACGGGGGCGGCTATGAGGTCATTCCCCGCGAGGCGGCCGTCAAGATCCAGGAACGCGACCCGGGCCGGGTATTGCTGCTCAATACCCATGTCGAGGAAGCCGACGACGACGATCCGTATGCGGCGTACAAGATCCCTGACGATCTGATGTGGTAATGCTGCAAGGCCCTGTCTGAACGTCCACCGGGTGGTCAGGGCCGCATTGTGCGGCGATGGGCCGCAAGGCGGCCCCTGGCGCCATAACGGGTATTCACGTCACGGTTTTCTGAAGATCGCTGTCACTGTGTGGTGCGCTGCTTTTCCAGGTCTTCCAGTTCGACACGGTACTGTTGCGCCTCATGTTCGTTGTGGAACATCCCGACCAACTGGCCCTGCTGGTGCACATCCCAGATCCGCACGCCTGCGGCCAGGCCTTCGTGGGACATTTTCGATTCGTCGCGTTCGGTCACTTGAACTGTCATCGTTAAACTCCACTTTTTCTGGTTGGGTGCGACAGTCTGTCGCACGCCTTATTTATAGAGTTTGTTAGCAGCCTAAGTAAATAAAACGGCCATGAAACAAGTTTCATGTAGCCATGGTATGCCTAGGCCCGACTGCTTTATGCCCGCCCAAATAAAAGCCCCGCACGGGGCGGGGCTTGGTGTTGCGTTATGGCTCAACGCCGACAAGCTTGAGTGTCAGTTACCTTTAACCGACTTGCCATCGACCGTGCCGTCCTGCAGGACGATCACGTATTCCTTGCCATCGGTTTCCACTTGGCGCAATTGCACCAGCAAGTAGTCCCAGTTCTTGGCAAACCACAGCTCGGTGATGCGCTTGCTCTGGCTTGGATCACGCACACGTTCGACCTTGACGGCATCCACCTGGCCGGTCTTGGTGGTGACTTTCTCAGTACCCAGTACGCGGAAGTCATAGGTGTCGATCTCGTCACCATCGACCACCTGGTAGGTCATGCTCTTCTTGCCAGCGGCAACATCGTGCTGCAGCGCCAGCTGATAGGACGACTTGTCGAGCACCCCACGGTTGAGCGGCAGGGTGATGGCATCGCCACGATCGCTGCCGGTCACTTTCTTGGCAGCCCAGTCGAAGTTCAGGTCGACCTTTTTGGCCTTGCCAAGACCGCCGCGCTCGAAGTGGTAACGCTGCGGCAGCAAGGTGTCGTTATCCAGGCGCAGCGAGCTTTGCTCGGTCAGGCTGGCGATCATCATCGACGCTTTGAAGTTCAGGTCCCAGGTACCATCGGCATTCTTGACCAGGCTACGTTCGGCGGTACCGCTCATGGGCAGTTGCTTCCAGTCGGCGGTGTAGCTGGCCGAGAACGGCTTCAGGTCTGCTGCCTGGAGGGGCAGGGCAAGCACGGCAAGAGCCAAGAGCAGGGCACGACGCATAGTATCTCCTAGGATCGAATCAAATGACCGCTGGCCGACAGGGGCTGGCCATCCAGTAATGCACCTTGTTCGCCAAGACGCAAGCGGCCGTTGGCGAACCAGTGAACAGCCATTGGGTAGATGACGTGTTCCTGTGTGTGAACCCGCTGAGCCAGGCTTTGGACCGTGTCATCGGGTGCCACCGGCACGACAGCCTGTACGACCAACGGGCCCCCATCGAGTTCCTCGGTGACAAAGTGGACACTGCACCCGTGCTCGACATCCCCTGCTTCCAGGGCGCGTCTATGGGTGTGCAACCCTTTGTAGCGAGGCAGCAGCGAAGGGTGGATGTTGAGCAGGCGACCTTGGTAGTGGCGCACGAAGTCGCCACTGAGGATACGCATGAAACCCGCCAGCACCACCAAGTCCGGAGCGAACCCATCGATACAGGCCACCAGGGCCGCATCGAAGGCTTCGCGGCCCTGGAAGCCGGTATGGTCAAGGACCGCGGTGTCAATACCGGCAGCGGCTGCACGCTGCAGCCCGTAGGCATCGGCACGGTTGGAGATGACCGCGCCAATGCGCACGGCGCTGTCCGGGATGGCGCAGCTGTCGATCAGCGCTTGCAGGTTGCTGCCGGAACCCGACAGCAATACCACCACATTGCAGGACTTGCTCGGCATCAGTGTGCCTTGAGGTTCTGCAGCTCGACCTGGGCAGCGCCCTCTGCGGCCTCGGTGATGTGGCCGATGACCCAAGGCTGTTCACCGGCGTTGCGCAGTTCGCTCAGGGCGGTTTCGACCTGGTCCTGGCCTACGCAGATCACCATGCCCACGCCGCAGTTGAGCACGCGGTGCATTTCATGCTCGTCGACGTTGCCCTTTTCCTGCAGGAAATCGAAGACGGCTGGGCGCTTCCAGCTGGCCACGTCGATGACCGCCTGGGCATTGGCCGGCAGTACGCGCGGGATATTGTCCAGCAGCCCGCCACCGGTGATGTGGGCCATGGCCTTGACCGCGCCGGTGTTCTTGATCAGTTGCAGCAGCGGCTTGACGTAGATGCGCGTTGGCGCCATCAGCAGTTCGGTCAGCGGCTGGCCGTCGAGCTGGGTGCTTTCGACGTCTGTGCCCGAGACTTCGAGGATCTTGCGGATCAGCGAGTAACCGTTGGAGTGCGGGCCCGAGGATGGCAGGGCGATGAGCGCATCGCCGGTGGCCACGCGCGAGCCGTCGATGATTTCGGCCTTCTCCACCACGCCTACGCAGAAGCCTGCCAGGTCGTAGTCTTCACCTTCGTACATGCCCGGCATCTCGGCCGTTTCGCCGCCGACCAGCGAGCAGCCTGCCAGTTCGCAACCTGCGCCGATACCGGTGACCACGGTAGCCGCCACGTCCACGTTGAGCTTGCCGGTGGCATAGTAGTCCAGGAAGAACAGCGGCTCGGCACCGCAGACCACCAGGTCGTTCACGCACATGGCGACCAGGTCCTGGCCGATGCTGTCGTGCTTGTTCAGGTTCAGCGCCAGGCGCAGCTTGGTGCCCACGCCGTCGGTGCCGGAGACCAGCACCGGCTGCTTGTAGCCAGCCGGGATCTCGCAAAGGGCGCCGAAGCCGCCCAGGCCACCCATGACTTCAGGGCGTGCGGTGCGTTTTGCCACGCCCTTGATGCGTTCGACCAGTGCTTCGCCGGCGTCGATGTCTACACCGGCGTCCTTGTAGCTCAGGGAGGGTTGCTTGCTCATTGATCCAGGCCTTTAGGAGGGAGGGATTCGTAAAAACGACCCTGACGGCAAGGGCCGGCAGCCATGCAGCGGCTAACCGTGACATCAGTGGTCTGTGAAGGCGCGCGATTTTATCAGGGTTGCCGTGCAGCGGCCATCCTCCGGCCGACGGGCAGGTGAATTTAGGGCTCTCGCCGGTGCAAGATCGCCAGAAGCCTGGCCTTGCCGGTGCTACCTTTAACCGTGCCGCTTGAGGTATGAGTGCTGAAGCTTGAAACTCGCCGTTCCAGAGCACAAGGACACAACGATGCGCTTGTTCACTACTTGGGTCATGGGATGTCTGTGGTTGATCGCAGGGGCGGCCCAGGCCGAGAACGTCTCCGGCCTTTATCAGGTGCGCGAGCCGGTGGCCGGGCAGGGCGCCGAGGCGCGTGCGGCGGCGACCAGCCAGGCCTTCGACACCCTGGTGCTGCGCCTGACCGGCGACCCCAAGGCCGTGCAGAACCCGGCGCTGGCGGCATTGCGCAAGGATCCGCAACCGATCGTCAACCAGGTGGGCAGCGACGCTGGCCCGCCCGAAACCGTCCGGGTCGAGTTCGACCCCGGCAGCACCGAGCGTGCCCTGCGCAAGGCGGGCCTCAGTCTGTGGGGCAGCAATCGCCCGTCGATTCTGGGTTGGTGGCTCGTCGAGAGTGTTGACGGCACTAGCCTGGTAGGGGACGGCCAGCCTAGCGCCCAGCCGTTGCGGCGCGCGGCCCGTCACCGGGGCTTGCCGCTGCGTCTGCCGCTGGCCGATCTGCAGGAGCAACTGGTGGCCGACGCCAAGCATATCGAAGCCAAGGATCCCGGGCCGCTGCGTGAGGTCTCCCAGCGCTACGGCGCCGATGCCGTGTTGGCCGTGCACGCCCAGGAGATCGACGGCAAATGGCAAGGCAAATGGCAATTGTGGCTGGGCGAGGGGCGCGAGCAGGGCAGTGCCGAAGGAGCGGACCCGGCAGCGCTGGCCGACGCCGTGATGCTTGCCGTGAGCACGCGGCTGGCACCGCGCTACGTAACGCGTCCCGGGGCCAGTGGTCAGGTGCAGATGCAGGTCCAGGGCATGAACCTGCCGCGCTACGCTGAGCTGGCCCGGGTGCTGGAGTCCTACGGCGCGCAGTTGAAGCGGGTCGACGGCGACGTGCTGACCTATTCGGTCACCGCCAGCCGCGAACAACTCCGGGCTCAGCTGGCATTGGCCAAGCTCAGGGAAGTCCCAGCCGAGCAGGCACCTGCGCCGCAGGTGATCCTTGGGTCAGTGGGTACGTCCACAAACGAGCCACCGGTGTCGCCTGCTGCCGCCACCGAACCGTTCGATGGCTTGCGCTTTAGTTGGTAAGAGGGTCGTTCATGACTGACATGCGTCGTTGGATCTGGCTGGGCGTGGCATTGATCGCTATCGCCCTACTCTATAGCCTGCACAATATTCTCACGCCGTTTCTGGTCGGCATTCTGCTGGCGTACCTGGCCGACCCGCTGGTCGATCGCCTGGAGCGCCTGGGTTTGTCGCGGACCTGGGGCGTAGTGGTGGTGTTCGGGCTGTTCACGCTGCTGATGCTTGCACTGTTGCTCGTGCTCATCCCCATGTTGGCCAAGCAGTTGGTGCGCCTGTACGCGCTGGCGCCGCAGATGCTTGACTGGCTCGAACATGTCGCCTTGCCATGGGTGCAGGGGCGTCTGGGCCTTGCCGACGGGTTCTGGAAATTCGACAAGATCAAAGCGGCCATCGGCGCGCACATGGGGCAAACCACCGATATCGTCAGCATGCTCTTGTCCCAGGCAACGGCCTCCAGCCTGGCGTTAATGGCCTGGGTGGCCAACATGGTGCTGATCCCCGTGGTCGGGTTCTACCTGTTGCGTGACTGGGACTTGATGATGGCCAAGTTGCGCAGCTTGTTGCCGCGCCAGAGGGAGCCACAAATCGTTGGGCTGGCCAGCGAGTGCCATGAGGTGCTGGGTGCGTTCGTGCGTGGGCAACTGCTGGTGATGGTCGCGTTGGGCATCATCTATTCGGCAGGCTTGATGCTGGTGGGTCTTGAACTGGGGTTGTTGATCGGCATGCTGGCAGGCCTGGCGGCCATCGTCCCGTACATGGGCTTCATCATTGGCATCGGTGCGGCGCTGGTGGCAGGGCTGTTCCAGTTCGGTGGCGATCTGTATCCCATGCTCGGCATCGTCGCGGTCTTCATGGTCGGTCAGGCACTGGAGGGCATGGTGCTGACACCTCTGTTGGTAGGCGACCGGATCGGTTTGCACCCTGTGGCGGTGATCTTCGCCATCCTGGCCGGCGGAGAGCTGTTCGGTTTCACAGGCGTGCTGCTCGCGCTTCCGGTGGCGGCGGTCATCATGGTGCTGCTGCGCCACGTGCACGGCTTGTACAAGGAGTCGGACATGTATGCAGGGGATGCGCCGGCTCCCGTCCACCTCGATCCCCCTGCACCCGACCAGCCGTGACAGGCCGGCAGGTGAGCCTCGGTTGCTGCGGCGATAGTGCAACCCATTGATTTTGCTTGGACTCTGCAGCGGCGTCATTGTGCACCCCGCTTGGCAGGTATAGACTTTGCCGATTGTCCACAAAAGGCCCCCAGCGGTCCTGTCGACCGCCCGCGAGCATGAAACCACCGATCCAGTTGCCCCTGGGTGTGCGCCTGCGCGACGACGCCACCTTCATCAACTACTATCCGGGCGCCAATGCCGCTGCGTTGGGGTATGTCGAGCGGCTTTGCGAAGCCGACGCCGGCTGGACCGAGAGCCTCATCTATCTGTGGGGCAAACAAGGCGTGGGCCGCACGCACCTGCTGCAAGCGGCCACCCATCGCTTCCAGCAGCGGGGCGAGCCTGCCGTCTACCTGCCGTTGGCGCAGCTGCTCGAGCGCGGTACCGGTCTTCTGGACTACCTGGCCCAGTACGAGCTGGTGTGCATCGATGACCTGCACGTCATTGCCGGCAAGCCGGACTGGGAGGAGGCCATGTTCCACCTGTTCAACCGCCTGCGCGACAGCGGCCGTCGACTGCTACTGGCAGCCTCCGCTTCCCCGCGGGAATTGCCGGTCAAGCTGCCTGACCTGAAATCCCGTCTCACCCTTGCCCTGGTGTTCCAGATGCGCGGCCTGTCTGACGAAGACAAGCTACGTGCCTTGCAATTGCGGGCATCCAGGCGCGGCCTGCACCTGACCGACGAAGTGGGTCACTTCATCCTCACCCGCGGCGCGCGCAGCATGAGTGCGCTGTTCGATCTGCTGGAACGGCTCGATCAGGCTTCCCTGCAAGCCCAGCGCAAACTCACCATTCCTTTCCTGAAGGAAACCCTCGGCTGGTAAGCCCCTGGAAACACGGGGCCAGAGCCATCCCACGGAAAAGTCACATCTTTTTCGATAAAATTTGCAAATGGAACTTATAGTGGGCATAGTTCCACCCCACTAAAGGATTACAGACACGGTTGTGCCCATGCTCAAGCGCTTCGCACCCCTCGTGCCACTCGCACTCGTGACCCTGCTTTTTGGCTGTGCGGCCCAAGGCCCGGTATCCCAGCCCCAGGATCACACCCCGGTCGCCGTACAGCCGGCGATCAAGGCCAAGGCCTCGTCTTCGCCAGTGTTTGGCGAACCCCAGGAAGTGGCTACCGACGATGAACTGGAGGTCTTCTCCAGCAGCAAGCCCTATCAGTTGCCAGTGCTGGCCGACAGCATTCTGGAGCGCGGCATGTCGTTGATCGGCACCCGCTATCGCTTTGGCGGTACCTCGGAACAATCCGGCTTCGATTGCAGCGGCTTCATCGGCTACCTGTTCCGCGAGGAGGCAGGCATGACCTTGCCGCGTTCTACTCGCGAGATGATCAACGTCGATGCGCCGAAGGTGGCGCGCAACAAACTCAAGCCAGGCGACCTGCTGTTCTTCAGTACCAACGGCCGTGGCCGTGTCAGCCATGCCGGGATTTACCTGGGCGACAACCAGTTCATCCACTCCAGCAGCCGTCGTAGCGGTGGTGTGCGCATCGATAGCCTCGGTGACCGTTACTGGAGCAAGACCTTCCTTGAGGCCAAACGTGCCTTGGCCATGGCGCCGACTCATATCGCGCGCAACTAATGGCAATCTGATGTGTCCTAACCACGGCGTCGCTGCTTTGCAAAAAAGCTCGACGCCGTGCGTATTTACAGAAAGCGTCTAATCTAATTTCTCAACTCTATCCCGCTGCGGCCCAGCGTTCCCATACAGGATGTTTTGGCCATGACAACGATGGCGCGCTTCGCTTTCATTTCCCTGGCAGCCTTACTGGCGGCCTGCTCGAGCCAACCCCAGGCACCTGCCCCTACACGGGTCGTGCAGCCTCAGGTTACCTATAGCCAACCCAGCTTCTCGCCCACTGCCGATGACGTACTGATTCGCGCCATTGGTCTGGTTGGCACGCCCTACCGCTGGGGCGGCAATACGCCCGATTCGGGTTTCGACTGCAGTGGTCTGATCAAGTACGTCTACCGCGATGCCGCCGGCATCAGCCTGCCGCGCTCCACGCGGGAGATGATCGGCATGCGTGCGCCTACTGTGGATGTGAAGTCCTTGCAGTCCGGTGACCTGGTGTTCTTCGCGACCAGTGGCGGTTCGCAGGTGAGCCATGCTGGCATTTATGTAGGGGACGGGCGCTTCGTGCATGCGCCCCGCACCGGCGGTACGGTGCGGTTGGACTATCTGTCAAACAGCTACTGGGCCAAGGCCTACCTGCAGGCCAAGCGGGTCATCCCACAAGGGCACCTGGCACAGAACCCCTGAGCCCGATCACCGAGCTTTGCTGACGCGCCAGATGGTATTGCCCACATCGTCAGCTACCAGCACGGCCCCGTGGCCATCCAGGGCAACCCCCACGGGGCGGCCCATGGCTTGGCCGCTTTCATTCAGGAACCCATCGAGCACGTCCATGGGCTTGCCCGACGGCTTTCCCGAGGCGTCGAAGGGTACGAATATCACCTTGTAGCCGCTGTGGGGCTTGCGGTTCCAGGACCCATGCTGGCCAATCAATGCACCTTCCCCAAAACGCGCCGGCAACACACCCGGCCCGGCGAAGGCCAACCCCAGTGAAGCGGTATGCGGCCCCACGGCGTAGTCGGGTACCTGTGCCTGGGCGACCTTGGCAGGGTCCTGGGGCTGCACGCGCTCATCCACGTGCTGGCCATAGTAGCTATAGGGCCAACCATAGAATCCACCTGCTTGTACCGAAGTGATGTAATCCGGTACCAGGTCGCTGCCGATTTCGTCACGTTCGTTGACTGCGGTCCAGAGCGCGCCACTGTGAGGCTCCCAGGCAAGCCCGTTGGGGTTGCGCAGGCCGGTGGCGAACAGGCGGTGCTTTCCTGTGCTGGGGTCGATCTCCCAGATCGCGGCGCGCCCCTGCTCCTGATCGAGGCCGTTTTCACCCACGTTGCTGTTCGAGCCCACGGTGACATAGAGGCGCCGTCCATCGGGGCTTGCGATGACATTCTTGGTCCAGTGGTGATTCAACGGGCCGGCTGGCAGTGAGGTGACCACCTCTGCCGGACCGGTTACTTGGCGTGCACCGGGCTGGTAGTGAAAACGCAGCAGTTTATCCGTATCGGCCACGTAAAAATCGGTGCCTACCAGCGCCATGCCAAAGGGTGAGTTCAGCCCGTCGGCAAAGGTATGGCGGATTTCCGCAACGCCGTCCTGGTCCGCGTCGCGCAACAGGGTAATGCGATCAGGGCTGGGCACGGCGGCCCCCGCGCGTGCCATGACCCGCTTCATGGCCCATCCGCGGATACCCTTGGCGTCTTCGGGTTTGGCAGGTGCGTTGGTTTCTGCCACCAGCACGTCGCCATTGGGCAGCACATAGAGCCAGCGCGGATGGTCGAGGTCACCGGCAAAGCGCGACACCTGCAACCCGGGTGCAGCCTGGGGCATGCGTCCGGCGGGCCAGCCGACGGCTGGCGCGATGTTCACGGTGGGTAGCAGGGTTTTGGCAGGGGAGGGCAGCTGCGGTGTGGGGCCGCTGCCGTCGGCCACCGTATAACGCGCCCTTTCGCCGCAGCCACTCAAGCCCAGGCTTACAACAAGTGCAACAGGCAGTGCCACGCGGTTCATGGTCGGCGTCCTCGGCAGGTTCTATTGATTCAGAGGGTAGGGAATGCCGCGGGTTCATTCGCACAGGCGGCAGGGGCTGCATCGGCGGCTCGGCGATCGCTGCTGTGCCGCCAGGCGAGCCGCGTCGATTGACGCTCCGGGTGCAACCCTCTAACCTTCGCGCGTGTTTCAGGTGCCCCGCCAGCCACGTCTGGCCAGGGTGAAACTGGGAAGTCGGTGAGCGCCCGCAGGGTGCGATTCCGGCGCTGCCCCCGCAACGGTAGGTGAGAGACGGCCGCGCAGGGCCACTGGGTACGATCCCCGGGAAGGCGCGCAGGTCAGGGCCAGTGGCCCGCTCACGAGCCCGGAGACCGGCCTGATACTGCCAACGGCATCACGGAGGGTGATGCGCGGTGCACTCTGGCTTTGGCCAATGCCCCTGCGCGCGCTCCGTTTGCCTGCCCATTCCCTGACACGGCGCTCGATCGTGGTGTCAGCCAGCGGAGAACTTCCCATGAGCGACGCCACCGAGCGCGACGAACGCCATCTGGCACGGATGCAGCGCAAGAAAGCGGTCATTGACGAGCGCATTGCCAACTCCCCTAACGAATGCGGCCTGCTGCTGGTGCTCACCGGCAATGGCAAGGGCAAGAGCAGCTCGGCCTTCGGCATGCTGGCCCGGGCCCTGGGCCACGGCATGCAGTGCGGCGTGGTGCAGTTCATCAAGGGCCGCAACAGCACCGGCGAAGAGCTGTTCTTCAGGCGCTTTCCCGAACAGGTGCGCTACCACGTGATGGGCGAGGGCTTCACGTGGGAGACGCAGGACCGCCAGCGTGACATTGCGGCGGCAGAAGCGGCGTGGGCCGTCTCCCGGCAACTGCTGCAGGATCCTGCGGTGCAGTTCGTGGTGCTCGACGAGCTCAACATCGCGCTCAAGCACGGCTACCTTGATCTGGACCAGGTGCTGTCGGACATCCAGGCCCGCCCTCCCATGCAGCACGTCATCGTCACCGGTCGCGCGGCCAAGCCGGAAATGGTCGAGCTGGCCGACACCGTGACCGAAATGGGTATGCTCAAGCACGCGTTCCAGGCCGGTATCCGTGCCCAGAAGGGCGTCGAGCTGTGAGCCAGGCCCGCCATTGCCCCGCCGTTCTGATTGCCGCACCGGCCTCTGGCCAAGGCAAGACCACGGTCACTGCCGCGCTGGCGCGCCTGCACCGGAATCTGGGCCGCAAGGTGCGGGTGTTCAAATGCGGGCCTGACTTTCTTGACCCCATGATTCTCGAACGTGCCAGCGGTGCACCCGTTCGCCAGCTCGACCTGTGGATGATCGGTGCCGGGGAGAGCCGCCGGCTGCTCTGGGAGGCGGCAGGTGAAGCCGACCTGATCCTCATCGAAGGGGTGATGGGGCTGTTCGACGGCACCCCTTCGAGTGCCGACCTGGCGCGTCACTTCGGCGTGCCGGTGCTGGCGGTGATTGATGGTACGGCCATGGCCCAGACCTTTGGCGCGCTGGCCCTGGGCCTGGCGCGTTATCAGCCGGACCTGCCGTTTGCCGGAGTGTTGGCCAACCGGGTGGGCAGCCTGCGTCATGCGCAACTGCTCGAAGGCAGCCTGACGGAGGGCCTGCGTTGGTATGGCGGCTTGTCCCGCGAGCGCGGCATCGAACTGCCCAGCCGTCACCTGGGGTTGGTGCAGGCCAGCGAGTTGAACGACCTGGACGCACGTCTGGACGCTGCTGCCCAAGCATTGGGCGCCAGCTGCGATGCCGCGTTGCCACCGGCCGTCACCTTCGAGCCGGCCGATCCGCTATCCGCCCAGGCTACCTTGGCGGGTGTACGTATCGGTGTAGCCCGCGACGAAGCCTTTGCCTTTCTCTATGGCGCCAACCTGGACCTGTTGCGCCGTCTAGGCGCACAGGTGCAGTTTTTCTCCCCCCTGCATGATGCGCAGCTGCCCGAAGTGGACAGCCTGTACCTGCCCGGCGGTTACCCCGAGTTGCACCATCATGCCCTGGCGCGCAATACCTCAATGTGCCAGGCCATCCGCGCCCATCACGCCCAAGGCAAGCCACTGCTGGCCGAATGCGGCGGCATGCTGTATCTGCTCGACGCGCTGACCGACGTGGCCGGGGACAGGGTCGAGTTGCTCGGGTTGCTGCCAGGTGAAGCGACCATGCAAAAGCGCCTGGCGGCCCTGGCCCTGCAAGCGGTCGAGCTGCCCGAGGGCACACTGCGCGGCCATACCTACCACCACTCCCTGACCAGCACTGCGCTCAAGCCGCTGGCACGTGGGTTGAGCCCCAACGGCGGGCGCGGCAACGAAGCCGTGTATCGGCTGGGCCGCTTGACCGCGTCCTACGTGCACTTCTACTTCCCCTCCAACCCGGAGGCGGCCGCAGCGCTGCTTTGCCCATGAGCGAGCATGCGTTCAGCGACCAGGAGCGTGCCGCGGTCTATCGCGCCATCGGCGAGCGGCGCGACATGCGCCATTTCGTTCAAGGCGAGGTGGCGCCGCAGGTCATGACACGGTTACTCAGCGCAGCCCACCAGGCACCGAGCGTGGGCTTGATGCAGCCATGGCGGTTCATCCGCATCACCGAGCGGGCCTTGCGTGGGCGCATCCAGGCACTGGTGGAGGCCGAGCGGGCGTTGACTGCACAGGCGCTGGGCGAGCGCTCGGACGAATTCATGAAGCTCAAGGTAGAGGGCATCAACGATTGCGCCGAACTGTGGGTCGCCGCCTTGATGGACAACCGTGAGCCCCACATTTTCGGGCGCCGCACGCTGCCTGAGATGGACTTGGCCTCGCTCGCCTGCGCCATCCAGAACCTCTGGCTGGCCGCCCGTGCCGAAGGGCTGGGCATGGGCTGGGTATCGCTGTTCGATCCCAATGCGCTGGCAGCGTTGCTTGGCATGCCCAGCGGCGCCAAACCCGTGGCCGTGCTGTGCCTGGGGCCGGTGGCGGCATTCTACCCTGCACCCATGCTGGTCATGCAGAACTGGGCCGAAGAACGGCCGTTGCACCAGATGCTGTTTGAAAACCGTTGGGGAGAAGGCGCATGAGCGTGGCGTTGCTGACCGTGGCCGGTGTGGCCCTGGATGCATTGTTCGGCGAGCCCCGGCGGCGCCATCCGCTGGTTGCGTTCGGCAACATGGCCAGCAGCCTTGAGCGGCGCTTCAATGCCGGCGGGCGTGGTTGGCGCAGTCATGGTGTGAGCGCCTGGTTCCTGGCGGTGGTGCCCCTGACCTTGCTGGCCCTCATGCTCTCCTGGCTGCCTGTGATCGGCTGGCTGGTCGATGTGCTGGCGTTGTACTGCGCCCTGGGGCTGCGCAGCCTGGGCGAACATGTGCTGCCGGTGGCCACGGCCCTGCGCCAGGGGGATCTGGAAGAAGCACGGCGGCGGGTGGGGTATCTGGTCAGCCGTGAAACCCGTGAGCTGGACGAGACGGCGGTAGCGCGGGCAGCCACTGAGTCGGTGCTGGAAAACGGCAGCGATGCCGTATTCGCCGCCTTGTTCTGGTTTGCTGTGGCCGGGGCGCCAGGGGTGGTGCTTTATCGACTGAGCAACACCCTCGATGCCATGTGGGGCTATCGCAACGAGCGCTTCGAGCGCTTCGGCTGGTGCGCGGCGCGCATCGATGACCTACTCAACTACGTGCCGGCGCGCCTGGTCGCGCTTACTTATGCGGTGCTGGGCAAAACCCGTCTGGCGCTGGCCTGCTGGCGGCGCCAGGGGCCACTGTGGGATAGCCCCAACGCCGGCCCGGTCATGGCGGCCGGGGCAGGGGCCCTGGGTGTTGAATTGGGTGGGCCGGCGGTGTACCACGGCCAGCTGCACGACCGCCCGCGCCTGGGCGACGGCCCACCGGCCAGCCCCGATGCCATCGAGGGCGGTTGGACGCTGGTGCAGCGTGGGGTATGGCTGTGGCTGTTGGTGTTCTGTCTGGGAGCTTATCTGAATGCTTGAACATGGAGGCCGGCTGCTGCGCGCGGTTCGGCAGTACGGCATCGCCCGCGAGCAGTGGCTGGACCTGTCCAGCGGCATTGCGCCCTGGTCCTTCCCGATACCGCCGATCCCACTCGAAGCCTGGGCACGGCTACCGGAAACAGACGATGGCCTCGAACAGGCGGCGTGTAGCTACTACGGCGCCACGCGACTGCTACCCGTAGCGGGCTCACAGGCTGCCATCCAGGCCCTGCCGCTGTTGCGCAGCCCGAGCCGGGTCGGGGTGCTGACGCCCTGTTATGCCGAGCATCCCTATGCCTGGCAGCGCGTTGGACACGCGTTGCTCGAGCTCGATGAGCATCAGGTCGACGACGCGCTCGACGACCTCGACGTCCTGGTCTTGGTCAACCCGAACAACCCCACCGGCCGTGTCGTGCCTGCGCCCACGCTGCTGGGATGGCATCAGCGCCTGGCAGCGCGCGGTGGTTGGCTGGTGGTCGATGAAGCCTTCATGGACAACAGCCCCGGAAACAGCGTGATGGAAAGTGCCGAGCGCCCCGGTTTGATCGTGCTGCGCTCGTTCGGCAAGTTCTTCGGCCTGGCCGGTGTGCGCCTGGGCTTCGTGGCCGCAGAGCATAGCTTGCTGCTGCGCCTGACCGAACTGCTCGGCCCGTGGACGATCAATGGTCCCAGCCGGGTGCTGGCCCAGGCCAGCCTGACCGACCTGGCCATGCAGCAGCTGCAGCGCCAGCGCTGTGCAGATGCCAGCGAACGCTTGGCGGCTTTGCTCACCCATGCAGGGCTGGCGCCCGCCGGCGGGTGTGACCTGTTCCAGTACGTGCGGTGCGAGCATGCCGCGCGATTGCACGATCACCTTGCCCGACACGGGGTGCTGGTGCGCCTGTTCGAGCGCCCGGCGGCCTTGCGTTTCGGCTTGCCGCCAAGCCAGGCAGACGAACGACGATTGGCCCAGGCCCTGAGTGCCTACCCCAAGGACCTTACATGACGACCCTGATGGTGCAAGGCACCACCTCCGATGCCGGCAAAAGCACCCTGGTGACTGCCCTGTGCCGCTGGCTGCTGCGCCAGGGCATCGGCGTGGTGCCATTCAAGCCGCAGAACATGGCCCTCAACAGCGCCGTGACCGCCGACGGTGGCGAGATTGGCCGGGCCCAGGCGGTGCAGGCCCAGGCCTGTCGCCTGGCGCCGCACACCGACATGAACCCGGTGCTGCTCAAACCCAACAGCGATACAGGCGCCCAGGTGATCATCCATGGCCGTGCGGTGACCAGCATGAACGCGGTTGCCTACCACGATTACAAGGCCATCGCCATGCAGGCCGTGCTGGCCTCGCACCAGCGCCTGAGCCAGGGCTGGCCAGTGGTCATGGTCGAGGGCGCAGGGTCGCCGGCGGAGATCAACCTGCGGGCCGGCGACATTGCCAACATGGGGTTCGCCGAAGCCGTGGACTGCCCGGTGATCCTGGTCGCCGACATCAACCGCGGGGGCGTGTTCGCCCACCTGGTCGGTACCCTCGAACTGCTGTCGCCCAGCGAGCAGGCGCGGATCAAAGGGTTTGTCATCAACCGTTTCAGGGGCGACATCGCTTTGTTGCAACCTGGGCTCGACTGGCTGGAGCAGCGCACCGGCAAACCCGTGCTAGGCGTGCTGCCGTACGTCACCGACCTGCACCTTGAAGCCGAGGACGGCATCGACCGGCGCCAGAGCGAAAAGCAGCAGCGCGTGCTCAAGGTGATCGTGCCGGTGCTGCCACGCATCAGCAACCACACTGACTTCGACCCGCTGCGCCTGCACCCGCAGGTCGACCTGCAGTTCATTGGCCCTGGTCAGCCGGTGCCGCCAGCGGACCTGATCATCCTGCCGGGTTCCAAGAGCGTGCGTGGCGACCTTGCGCAATTGCGCGCGCGTGGCTGGGACAGGGCCATCGAACGCCATCTGCGCTATGGCGGCAAGGTAATCGGTATCTGCGGCGGCCTGCAGATGCTTGGGCGCGAGGTGCACGATCCGCTGGGCCTGGAGGGCGCTGCAGGCTCCAGCCCCGGCCTCGGCCTGCTGGACTACGCCACGGTGCTGGAAGCCGACAAGCAGTTGCGCAATGTCTCCGGAACCTTGCACCTGGACGCATCGCCCGTGACCGGTTACGAGATCCATGCCGGTGTCACCACTGGCCCTGCGCTGGCGCACCCGGCGGTACGCCTGGCCGACGGCCGCTGCGAGGGTGCCATCAGCACGGACGGCCAGGTGTTGGCCACTTACCTGCACGGGTTGTTCGAGGGCAGCGCCTCCTGCGCGGCCCTGCTGCGCTGGGCTGGGCTTGAAGACGTGCAACTGATCGACTACGAGGCGTTGCGCGAGCGCGACATCGAACGCCTGGCTGACCTGGTGGACAAGCACCTGGACACCCAGCGCCTGCGCCAATTGTGTGGAGTACCCTGACGTGCGTACGTTCGTGATCGGCGGAGCCCGGTCTGGCAAGAGCCGCCTGGCCGAGCAGCGGGCAGCCGACTGCGGCTTGCCTGTGACCTATATCGCCACCAGTCAGCCGCTGGACGGCGAACTCGATGAGCGGGTGCAGCTGCACCGCCAGCGCCGGCCCGTGGAGTGGGGGTTGATCGAAGAACCCTTGGCCCTGGCTGCTGTACTAAAGGCCGAAGCTGCTGCTGACCGCTGCCTGCTGGTGGACTGCCTGACGCTGTGGCTGACCAACCTGCTGATGCTGGATGACCCGCGCCGGTTGGCCGAGGAACGTGATGCCCTGTTGGGCTGCCTTGAGCACCTGCCCGGCCACATCATCCTGGTCAGTAACGAGACTGGCCTGGGTGTGGTGCCCATGGGCGAGTTGACGCGACGTTACGTCGATTTGGCCGGTGTCGTGCACCAGGCGGTGGCCGAACGTTGCCAGCAGGTGATCCTCACGGTCGCTGGCCTCCCACTCACGCTCAAAGGACCTGCATCATGAACCCTGTCTGGTGGCAGATGCCCTGCCAGCCCATCGACGGTGCGGCCATGGCCGCAGCACGCGAGCGGCAGCAACAATTGACCAAGCCTGCCGGTTCGCTCGGCCAGCTCGAAACGCTCGCCATTCAGCTGGCAGGCCTGCAGGGCTGCGAACGGCCGGTGCTCGAGCACGTTGCGATCAGCCTGTTCGCCGGCGACCACGGCGTGGTCGAGGAGGGCGTCTCGGCGTATCCTCAGGCCGTGACAGGCCAGATGTTGCGCAATTTCGTCGGCGGGGGTGCCGCCATCAGTGTGCTGGCACGCCAACTGCACGCCACCTTGGAGGTGGTCGACCTCGGCACGGTCGACCCGACGCTCGCACTGCCGGGCGTTCGCCACGTGCACCTTGGCCCCGGCACGGCCAATTTCGCCCGAGAGCCCGCCCTGAGCGAGGCACAATTGCAGGCCGCCTTGCAGGCAGGTCGTGACAGCGCGCTGCGGGCGGCGGCCCACGGCGCACAGCTGTTCATCGGCGGTGAAATGGGTATCGGCAACACCACCGCAGCGGCGGCGCTGGCCAGCGTACTGCTCGCCTGTCCGCCAGCCACGCTGAGCGGGCCAGGCACTGGGTTAGACAGTGCCGGCGTGCAGCACAAAGCGCACGTCATCGAGCGGGCTCTGGCCTTGCACCGCCTGGCGGCCGATGAACCGCTGCGTGCACTGGGCTGCGTGGGGGGCTTCGAGCTGGCGGCGCTGGCCGGCGCTTATCTGGCGTGTGCCCAGGCGGGTGTGGCGGTGCTGGTGGACGGGTTCATCTGCACGGTGGCGGCCTTGGTGGCCGTGCGCCTCAACCCCCAGTGCCGCGCTTGGCTGTTGTTCGCCCATCAGGGTGCGGAGCCCGGCCACCAGACGGTGCTGAGCGCCTTGCAGGCCGAGCCTTTGCTGGCTCTGGGGCTGCGCCTGGGTGAGGGCAGTGGTGCCGCCCTGGCCGTGCCGTTGCTGCGGCTGGCCTGCGCGCTACACGGGCAAATGGCGACCTTTGCCGAGGCTGCCGTGGCGGACCGTCCGGCATGAGGCTCGACCTGCTGCGCCACGGGGAAACCGAGCAAGGTGGTCTGCGTGGCAGCCTCGATGACGCCCTGACCGAAAAGGGCTGGGCTCAAATGCGCGCCGCCGTGGCCGACGCAGGGCCTTGGCAGGCATTGGTCAGTTCGCCATTGCAGCGCTGTGGCCGATTTGCCGATGAGCTGGGCGCCAGGCTGGGCCTGCCCGTGCAGCGCGAGCCTGCATTGCAAGAACTGCATTTCGGCGATTGGGAAGGGCGCACGGCGTCGCAGATCATGGAACACGACGCCCAGGCGCTTGGGCAGTTCTGGGCTGATCCCTACGGCTATACGCCGCCCAATGGCGAGCCGGTCCAGGCGTTTGCGCAGCGCGTCCTGACGGCCATCGAGGGGTTGTACCGCCAGCATGCTGGCAAGCGCGTACTGCTGGTCACCCATGGTGGTGTCATGCGGCTGCTGTTGGCCCGCGCCCGTGGCCTGCCCAGGGCGCAGCTGTTGCAAGTGGAAGTCGGCCATGGCGCATTGGTGCGCTTGCAAGTCGGCGAGGATGGCCAGCTGGTTGAGGGGGGTTAGCATGCTGCCATTCTGGATTGCCCTGCAGTTTCTAAGCAGCCTGCCTGTCACCTTGCCCGGCATGCCAACGCCACGCCAGGTAGGCCGCTCGTTGTTGTACTACCCCTTGGTCGGGCTGCTGTTCGGTCTCCTGCTATGGCTGGCCAGCCATTGGCTCGCAGGCGTTGCGGCGCCGCTGCATGCCGCCTTGCTGCTGAGCCTCTGGGTGCTGCTCAGTGGCGCGCTGCACCTGGACGGCCTGGCAGATAGCGCAGACGCCTGGCTAGGCGGGTTTGGTGATCGCGAACGCACGCTGCAGATCATGAAAGACCCGCGCAGCGGGCCGGCAGCGGTGGTGACGCTGGTGTTGGTGCTGCTGCTCAAGTTCTGCGCCTTGTGGGCACTGATCGAGCAGGGAGCTGGCCTGCAACTGATGCTGGCACCGGTCATCGGTCGAGCAGCGCTGCTGGGGCTGTTCCTGTGTACCCCCTATGTGCGGCCTGGCGGGTTGGGCCAGGCGCTGGCCGAGCACATGCCCCGCCGCGCAGCAGGGTGGGTACTGTTGATCTGTGCCGGCGTGGGCCTGACATTGGCTGGCTGGGCAATGGTGCTGACGGCGGTCGTGTTCGTCGCCTTGCGCAGGCTGATGTGCAATCGCCTGGGCGGTACCACGGGCGATACCGCAGGTGCACTGCTGGAGCTGCTTGAGCTCACCGTTCTGCTGGGCGTTGTCATGATCCCGTGAGCCAATCGGGGCAACGTGGTCTGGGATTTATCCAATTATGTAGGACGACTCTGAAGGCGCCTTCTGCAAAGATCATCTGAAAAAAAGCCGGCAAACTAATCCTGTAAAACGCCTTCACCGAATGCACTACCCTCAGGCGCTTGTTTCCAAGAGGCGTGTGTGATGCATTATTGGCTGCTCTTCCTGGCCCTGCTGGGCTTCACTCCACCTGCCGCCCAGGCAGCCGACCTCATGGCGTTCTGGGACCAACCCCGGCATGGGGGCAACAGCTTCAATCGATTGCCCCCTGACCAGGCCTACTTTGATGCCCTTCGGGCTTATGGCGCGACCTGGGTTCGGGTGTCCTATGACAAATGGCGACCTGCGGACAGGGACTTTCTATTGGGCAATGCCGATGGCTACCACGGCTTGCCCGCCAGCGACCTGGCTACCCTGCGGTCGGTGTTGGATCGGGCCCATCGAGCCGGCCTCAAAGTGGTGATCGCACCGCTATCATTGCCGGGCATGCGCTGGTCGCAGAACAATAACGGCACCTTCGACGACCGACTGTGGCAGGACAAGACCTACTGGGCGCAGGCCGCAGACTTTTGGCGCGACGTCGCCCGTGCGTTGAAGGATCATCCTGCGGTCGCTGCGTACAACCTGGTGAACGAGCCCGCACCGGAAAAGCGCAGCGATCTGCCCGAACATGCCAGCCCGGAGCGCATGCAACGCTGGTATGCGCGCGAGCAAGGCAGTGCGCGTGATTTGCCGGCGCTGTACCGGCAGTTGACGGCGGCCATACGCGAGGAGGATGCGGTAACGCCGATCATGGTGGATTCGGGCTGGTATGCCGCCGCCGATGCCTTCACCTATTGGCCCGCGCCGCTGCGCGATGACAGGGTGCTCTACAGCGTGCACATGTACGAACCCTATGCAGCGACCAGTGCGCCCAACATGACCCGCCGGCAGCCGCTGGCCTATCCAGGGGCGGTGCCCTTCGCCGGCCAGCTTCAGCAATGGGACGGCCAGCGCGTGGCGCAGTACCTGCAAGCCCCGCTGAACTGGGCCGATACCATGAACGTGCCCCGTTCCCGCCTGGTGGTGGGCGAATTTGGCTGCATGCGCCGCCTGTCAGGCTGCCGCCAGTACCTGGAGGACGTACTGGGCGTGCTCGATCAGCACCGCTTGCACTGGGCGTTCTACAGTTTCCGCGAAGACAGCTGGGACGGGATGGACTACGAATTGGGCACCGCCAAAGTGCCCTGGCGCTACTGGCAGGCGATCGACCAGGGGTTGGCCGACCCGCTGCCGCGGCAAGCGACCCCCGCGTTCGAACCCATCCGCAAGCGACTGGCGACAGATCAATGACGACCTGCGCTGACGTCCTGCTTGCTGTCAGTCAGCTTCAGCGTTCATGCTGTAACCAAATGCTTCCTTGATGACTCGGCGTACGTGGCGGTGGATGGCCTTGCAGTGCCAGGTTTCATCAACGGCAGCACCTGACGACCTTGCGATGGGCTGGAGACAATAACAATGACGTCTGTATGGCGAACCAGTGGATGGGTGTTGACTGGGGCGGCGCTGATCCTTGCGCTGTCACTTGGCGTCAGGCACGGCTTTGGCTTGTTCCTGGCACCGATGAGCGCTGATTTTGGCTGGGGTCGCGGCGTCTTTGCCTTCGCCATCGCCTTGCAGAACCTGATCTGGGGCCTGGCCCAGCCCTTTGCCGGGGCGTTGGCCGATCGCCTTGGCGCCTCGCGGGTGGTGATGGTTGGCGGCGTGCTGTATGCGGTGGGCCTGGCGATGATGGGCATGGCCGACTCTGCCTGGTCGTTGTCATTGAGCGCCGGCCTGTTGATCGGCATTGGCCTGTCGGGAACGTCCTTTTCGGTCATTCTGGGCGTCGTCGGCCGGGCCGTGCCGCCTGAAAAGCGCAGCATGGCCATGGGCATTGCCAGCGCCGCCGGTTCGTTCGGTCAGTTCGCCATGCTGCCCGGCACCCTCGGCCTGATCCAATGGCTCGGCTGGTCGGCGGCTTTGCTGGTGCTGGGCCTGCTGGTGGCCTTCATCGTGCCGTTGGTAGGCCTGTTGCGCGACCGTCCCTTGCCCTCTTACGGCAACGAGCAGACGCTGGGCGAGGCGCTGCGTGAGGCGTGTGGGCACGCCGGTTTCTGGCTGCTGGCGCTGGGCTTTTTCGTGTGCGGCTTTCAGGTGGTGTTCATCGGGGTGCACCTGCCGGCGTACCTGGTGGACCAGCATCTGCCAGCCACCACGGGCACCACGGTGCTGGCCCTGGTGGGGCTGTTCAATATCGTGGGCACGTTCACGGCTGGTTGGCTGGGCGGGCGCCTGTCCAAGCCACGCTTGCTGACTGGGCTCTACCTGCTGCGTGCGGTCGTCATCGTGCTGTTTCTCTGGGCGCCGGTGAGTGCATTCAGCGCGTACCTGTTCGGTATAGCGATGGGCCTGTTGTGGCTGTCCACGGTGCCGCTCACCAACGGCACCGTCGCCACGGTCTTCGGCGTGCGTAACTTGTCGATGCTTGGCGGTATCGTGTTCCTGTTCCACCAGCTCGGGGCGTTTCTGGGCGGTTGGCTGGGTGGCGTCGTGTATGACCGCACTGGCAGCTATGACCTGGTCTGGCAGATCGCGATCCTGCTGAGTGTCTTGGCTGCGGCGCTCAACTGGCCGGTCCGTGAACGGCCTGTGGCACGCTTGCAGGTAACGGCGGCATGAACCCAGTATTGACCCGTATGGTTCTTGCGCTGGTGGCGCTTTTGGTGCTGATGCTGGCCTGGTGGGGGTGGCACGAGGGCGGCATGGCGCTCATGCAATTGGGCATGGGCGTCTGTTAGCCGCTACGCTGCCAGTTCAAGGTTGATCGAGCAGGAGCGAGATGTCATGAGCGTGAAGTGGATGGTGGTGCCGGTATTGGCGTTGATGGCCAGCGCGTCCAGCTGGGCGACCGAATGCCCGGCCGTGTTGCAGGGTACGTTGCCGGAATTGCGGGGCAAGGGTGAGGTCGCGTTGTGCGAGCGGTTTGCCGGTAAGCCGTTGGTGGTGATCAACACGGCCAGTTATTGCGGGTTTGCGCCGCAGTTCGAGGGGCTTGAGGCGGTGTACAAACAGTACCATGGCCGTGGGCTGGAGATGCTGGGTGTGCCTTCGAACGACTTCAAGCAGGAGGATGCGGACAGCGAGAAGACGGCGAAGGTGTGTTATGCGAATTATGGCGTGACGTTCACCATGACCAAGGAACAGGCGGTGCGGGGCAAGGATGCGATTCCGATGTTTGCGGAGTTGGCCAGGCAGAGCAGTGCGCCCAAGTGGAATTTCTACAAGTATGTGATTGATCGTCAGGGCAAGGTGATTGGTAGTTTTTCGAGTTTGACGAAACCGGATGATGCCGAGTTTAAGGCAGCGATTGAGAAGGCTATCGCTTCGCAGCCTTGATCTTTTGGTGCGCTCAACTATTGGTCTCAGTTCAATTGCGGTGGTTTCGAGTCATTGAACTGTAGTGATCTGTGGCTGATGAATATATGAAAGGTCATAAGGGTTCTTAGCCAATTGCCTGCAATCGATTGGAGCGGCCTTGTGCCGCGATGGGCCGCGCCTGCAGGGGTTGTGTGTGGCTTTAAATTTTGGAATCTGCTCGAATATCAGTTCTAGAGTAATGCGCTGTTTCGCTCTTGCTCTTGATTCTAAGCGCGCGGTAGTTCAGGCGCCGCAGATCGCGACTTCAGGAGGCCGAGCGCAGGGCTTGCGGAGGGAGGTGACAGGCATGGATGCCTGTC
>NZ_VEJN01000010.1:0-145308 GCF_007678615.1 Pseudomonas sp. DE0157 | reverse complement strand
TGTAACGTCGTTGCTTCATGAGACAGTCCTCGCCCTCCATCTATTGCACGGGGCGACAACTATCCTGACATGGAGGGGAGGTGAATATACCTAATGAGCGACTCGTGGATTTGATTTTTCGCCCCCATGTGTATTTCGCTGTCGCCGATTTTTCTCAGGAGTTATCACCTGAGCAAGCAGTTTATTTGGCGCTGAATACACCAGCTGTTGCTGATGGCTAGATTCGGTGATGCAGTAGCAGCCTTGTTTGATGTGATCTATAACTCAGCTGGCACCTAGGTCACCTCAAAGTTGAGGCCCTAGGTAGTCAGGGCCTTGCTGCTTTTTACTAGCATTGAAATCTCCTTTTCCGTTCACCTGCCATCACACTTTTACAACTTTTAGAATCTCATATGCCCCAGTGTCGGTCACGGTGCTGAATAGCAAGTAATATCCGGAGGGATGCTGTCACACCTCTGGACGCCAGCGATGAGGATCATCGTCGTGAAGTGCTGCCGGCCTACAGCCTGTTCGACAACTTGGTCAAGCAGGCATTTGGTTAGGCTGGCGGGCGTCTAGAGCGGCTGCGGGCATTGTTTATCGCTCGGAACTTGTCCTAGGCTCTGTATGAAAAGTCTTGAGACGAAGGTCAGGCAAGGCGAAAACAGCCGAGGAACGGTCGGAGTCGCGTTCGACTTTACGGGTTGTAAATGAGCATTCCGACCGGGCTGGCGATCCAGGCTATTTCCAACCCAGCATCACCGAGTATCAAGGCTTTTATACAGAGCCTAGATATGCTTCTCCGACACAGGTATCACTCGTTTTTCCTTCACCGCCTTGTAGGAAAAGCTCGAATAAATTTCCTTCACTCCCGGCAGGCGCTGAAGCACCTCACGGGCAAATTCTCCGAAGGCCTCTAAGTCCTTGGCCACGATTTCCAGCAGAAAATCGTACCGCCCGGAAATGTTATGGCAGGCCACAATCTCGGGTATCTCCATCAGCCGCTGCTCGAATGCCAGCGCCATGGGTTTGGTGTGGGAGTCCATCATGATGCTGACGAAGGCAGTTACTCCGAACCCTAGCGACTTGGGTGAAAGTGTGGCCCGGTAGCCAGTGATATAACCGTTCTCTTCCAGCAGCTTGACCCTGCGCCAGCAGGGCGAAGTGGTCAGCGATACCAGGTCCGCAAGCTCGGCGACGGTGAGGCGGGCATTATTCTGCAAGGCCGCGAGCAGTGCGCGGTCGATGCGGTCCAAGGGTGCAGGCATGCTTTGCCCTCAAGTATTCACGGTTCTTGTTTTTGTTCCAAAGCAGCGCTGATGGGCTGGTCATTTTGGAAAAATGCTTGGGTTGCAGTGGCATAAGCTTAGATCAAACCAACAAGAGGCTGTTGCCATGCGCGACTCCCGTCACGACAACGGTTTTTCAACGCGTGCCATCCATCACGGCTACGACCCGCTCGCGCACGGCGGCGCACTGGTACCACCGATCTACCAAACCGCTACCTATGCCTTTCCCACCGTCGAATACGGCGCGGCGTGCTTTGCCGGTGAACAGGCCGGACATTTCTACAGCCGTATCTCCAACCCCACGCTGAATTTGCTCGAAGCGCGCATGGCTTCGCTTGAAGGCGGGGAGGCGGGCCTTGCGCTGGCATCGGGGATGGGCGCCATCACGTCCACGCTCTGGACCTTGCTGCGCCCGGGCGATGAGTTGATCGTCGGGCAGACCGTGTATGGGTGCACCTTTGCCTTCATGCACCATGGCATCGGGGCGTTTGGCGTGACCATCCGCCACGTCGACCTCAACGATGCCGATGCGCTGCGCGCTGCGCTCAGTGACAAGACGCGCATGATCTACTTCGAGACCCCCGCCAACCCGACCATGCGGCTGATCGACATTGCCGCTGTGGCCGAAGCGGTACGCGGCCGCGATGTGCTGGTGGTAGTCGACAACACCTACTGCACGCCTTACCTGCAACGGCCGCTGGAACTGGGCGCTGATCTGGTCGTGCATTCGGCCACCAAGTACCTCAGCGGCCATGGCGATATCACCGCCGGCCTGGTGGTGGGCCGCCAGGCACTGGTCGATCGCATTCGTCTGCAAGGGCTCAAGGACATGACCGGGGCGGTGTTGTCACCCCAGGACGCCATGCTGCTGATGCGTGGCATCAAGACCCTTGCCCTGCGCATGGACCGGCATTGCGCGAACGCCCAACAGGTTGCCGACTACCTGTCGCGTCAGCCGCAGGTGGAGTTGATTCACTACCCAGGCTTGCCGTCGTTTGCGCAGCACGACTTGGCCAAGCGGCAAATGCGCCTGCCCGGCGGCATGATCGCCTTCGAACTCAAGGGCGGCCTTGGCGCCGGACGCCGCTTCATGAATACGCTGGGCCTGTTCGCGCGCGCTGTGAGCCTGGGTGATGCTGAGTCGTTGGCCCAGCACCCGGCAAGCATGACCCACTCAAGCTATACACCCGAAGAGCGGGCGCAGCACGGTATCTCCGAGGGGCTTGTGCGTTTGTCGGTAGGGCTTGAGGACATTGAGGACCTACTGGCAGATGTGCAACAGGCGTTGCGCGCCTGCGCATGAGGGTGCGAGGAAGTGCTGCCCGCTGCCTAGTCCAGAGACGGCGAGGGCATTCTGGTGGTGCTGGCGAGAGAGCCAGCGCAACCAAAAGGAGCGTCACCATGAAAGCATCTGCATACCCACTTGATCTGATCATTCGCCACGCTGGCGGAGAGGACGACGAGGGCGGTCATTCTTGGCGCAAGCCTTGACCTGAAGGGCGTCCCCCTATCGCAGCGAGACACCTGGTCGATGGTGATCGTGCATTGAAAAAGGCCTCTTCCGAGGCCTTTTTCAATGTCAGTGCTTCAGACCATAGCTCTCGTCGAGCATGCCCGGTGAGTTGGGCGTTTTCGGTGCATAGTCGCGCGGCACTTCGGCGGTGTCTCTGGGCGGCGTCAGGCGACTGTGCGGACCGTGGGAGCTTTCCGAGTGCAGCGCTGCCAGCAGGCGTTGACGCGTCACTTCGTCCAGGGCCAGGTTGTTGGCGCCGTCGGCCAGATGATCCTGGACATCCTGATAGCTCTGGTTGAGCTTTTTGACCAGTACGGCGGTGCTGTTGAAGTGCGTCACCACCTGGTTCTGGTAGCTGTCGAAACGCTGTTGGATGTCATCGAGCTGGCGCTGGCTGCTGCTGGGCGCAGCGTTGGGCAACAGGCGCGCCACGACGAAACCGACGACCACACCGATGACCAGGGCCAGGGTAGGCAACAACCAAACAAGGAGCGAGAGTTCCACGAGTCCTTCCTCTATAAACGGCTTTGCTTTACGTTAACGGCTCAGACCTGCGCTGTATACCGCGAGCGATCGCAAATCAGAACAGAATTCCTCACCTAGACGAATCGACCTCCCCCAAGGTCACGGAGTAGTGCCTTGCTTGTCCGCGAAACCCCTCTGTTCATCGACGGCCCCAGTGGCCCGCTCGAAGCCCTCTACCTGGACGTGGCAGACGCCCGTGGCGCCGTGCTGATCTGTCACCCCAACCCGGTCCAGGGCGGCACCATGCTCAACAAGGTGGTTTCGACATTGCAACGCACGGCCCGGGATACCGGGTATGTGACCCTGCGTTTCAACTACCGCGGCGTCGGGCAGAGTGCCGGCAGCCATGACATGGGACAAGGCGAGGTGGCTGATGCTCAAGCCGCTGCCGCCTGGCTGCGGGCGGCGCATCCCGGGCTGCCCTTGGTGCTGATGGGCTTTTCCTTCGGCGGCTTCGTGGCGACCGCCCTGGCTGGCCGCCTGGAAGTCGAAGGCGTTGCCTTGCAGCATCTGTTCATGATCGCCCCGGCCGTCATGCGCCTGACCGAGCAATTCCCCGTGCCGCAACGGTGCCCGGTGACCCTGGTGCAACCCGATGCCGACGAAGTCGTTGCACCGACGCTGGTTTACGAGTGGTCCGACAGCCTGTCGCGCCCCCATGAGCTGCTGAAAGTGGCAGAATGCGGACACTTCTTCCATGGCAAGCTGACCGACCTCAAGGATCTGCTGCTGCCACGCCTTTCGAACTGAGCCAAGCCTGAATAAGCGAACACCCATGACCACGCGTATCCTTACCGGTATCACGACCACCGGCACTCCGCACCTGGGCAACTACGCCGGTGCCATCCGCCCGGCCATCCGAGCCAGCCAGCAGCCTGGCGTGGACTCGTTCTACTTCCTGGCCGACTACCACGCCCTGATCAAGTGCGACGACCCGCTGCGCATCCAGCGCTCGCGCCTGGAAATCGCCGCCACCTGGCTAGCCGGTGGCCTGGATCCGGACAAGGTGACCTTCTACCGCCAGTCCGACATTCCGGAAATCCCCGAGCTGACCTGGCTGCTGACCTGCGTTGCGGCCAAGGGCTTGCTCAACCGGGCCCATGCCTACAAGGCATCGGTGGACAAGAACGTCGAAAACGGCGAAGACCCGGACGCCGGCGTCACCATGGGCCTGTTCAGCTACCCGGTGCTGATGGCGGCGGACATCCTGATGTTCAACGCCAACAAGGTGCCGGTTGGCCGTGACCAGATCCAGCACGTGGAAATGGCCCGCGATATCGGCCAGCGCTTCAACCACCTGTTCGGCCAGGGCAATGAGTTCTTCGCACTGCCGGAAGCGGTCATCGAGGAAAGCGTGGCTACCTTGCCCGGCCTGGATGGGCGCAAGATGTCCAAGAGCTATGACAACACCATCCCGTTGTTCACCAGCGCCAAGGACATGAAGGATGCCATTTCGCGCATCGTGACGGACTCGCGCGCGCCGGGTGAAGCCAAGAACCCGGACGACGCGCACCTGTTCACGCTGTTCCAGGCCTTCTCCACGCCTGCACAGTGCGCCGAGTTCCGAGCCGAGCTAGAGCAGGGCCTGGGTTGGGGCGAAGCCAAGCAGCGCCTGTTCCAGCTGCTCGATGGCCAGTTGGCGGAAAAGCGCGACTATTACCATCAGCTGATCGCGCGGCCTGCGGACCTGGAGGACATCCTCCTGGCAGGCGCGGCCAAGGCGCGCACCATCGCCACGCCGTTCCTGGAACAATTGCGCGAGGCCGTTGGCCTGCGCTCGTTCCGCAGCAGCGTGCAGACCACGGCGAACGTCAAGAAGAAGGTCGCCAAGAGCGCGCGCTTCGTCAGCTTCCGGGACGAAGACGGCAGCTTCCGCTTCCGCTTGTTGGCTGCCGATGGCGAGCAACTGCTGTTGTCCCGCAGCTTTGCCGATGGCAAGAGCGCCGGTGCCGCAAGCAAGCAGTTGCAGCAAGGCGATGGGGTCGATATCCGCGCCGAGGGGCTGGGCTTTGGTGTGTGGCTCAAGGGTGAGCCGGTTGCCGACGGTGCCTCGTTCGACAGCGAACAAGCCCGTGATGCAGCCATCGAGCGTCTTCGTGCAGCGCTTGAGCCGCAACAGGACTGATCGACGGACGGAATGTGCCCGCCCTCTGGCCTGATGATCAGGGCACTATCATCGGGCTCTGGTTACCGGTATGGGGCATATTGACGCAAGTCGCATTGCCATTAGGCGGGCCGCTCGCTACAGTGACGGCCCGTTTTTTGTTGCCTCGCTAACGAATCATGACTCCCCTAGAACGCTATCAAGCAGATCTGAAACGTCCCGATTTCTTTCATGACGCGGCGCAGGAAACTGCGGTGCGTCACCTGCAGCGCCTGTACGACGACCTGGTGCAGGCCCAGAACAACAAGCCGGGTGTATTCGGCAAGTTGTTCGGCAAGAAGGAGCAGACCCCGGTCAAGGGCCTGTACTTCTGGGGCGGGGTAGGGCGAGGCAAGACTTACCTGGTCGACACCTTCTTCGAAGCGCTGCCGTTCAAGCAGAAGATGCGCACGCACTTCCACCGCTTCATGAAGCGTGTCCACGAAGAGATGAAAACCCTCAAGGGCGAGAAGAACCCCCTGACCATCATTGCCAAGCGCTTCAGCGATGAGGCCAAGGTGATCTGCTTCGACGAATTCTTCGTCTCGGACATCACCGACGCCATGATCCTGGGCACCCTGATGGAGGAGCTGTTCAAGAACGGTGTTTCCCTGGTGGCCACTTCCAACATCGTGCCGGACGGCCTCTACAAGGATGGCCTGCAACGTGCACGCTTCCTGCCGGCCATCGCCATGATCAAGCAGTACACCGATGTGGTGAACGTCGACAGCGGTGTCGATTATCGCCTGCGCCACCTTGAGCAGGCCGAACTGTTCCATCACCCGCTCGACGAGGCGGCGCAGCAGAGCATGCGTGCCAGCTTCAAGGCGCTGACGCCCGAGTGCACCGCAGCGGTCGAGAACGACGTGCTGATGATCGAGAACCGTCCCATTCAGGCGCTGCGCACTTGCGACGATGTGGCCTGGTTCGACTTCCGCGCCTTGTGTGATGGGCCGCGAAGCCAGAACGACTACATCGAACTGGGCAAGATCTTCCATGCGGTCCTGCTGAGCAACGTCGAGCAGATGGGCGTGGCAAGCGATGACATCGCGCGTCGCTTCATCAACATGGTCGACGAGTTCTATGACCGTAACGTCAAGCTGATCATCTCGGCCGAGGTGGAACTCAAGGACCTGTATACCGGTGGGCGCCTGAGCTTCGAGTTTCAGCGCACGCTGAGCCGACTGCTGGAAATGCAGTCTCACGAATTCCTGTCCCGCGCGCACAAGCCTTGAGACCCTGGGGCTGCCTGGCAGTCCACCGCCTGATTGCCGGCGGTGGGCTGTCAGGCAGCCCGATTGCGCTCAGGCTTCTTGCATAAACTGCTGGCGATACTGGTTCGGCGACAGGTCGGTGTGCTGGCGAAACAGCCGGGCAAAGAAGCTGGCATCGTCATAGCCCACCTCGTAACTGATGGTCTTGATGCTCTTGCGCGTGCTCGACAACAGTCCCTTGGCCGTCTCGATGCGCAAGCGTTGCAGGTAATGCAACGGCTTGTCCCCGGTCGCGCCCTGGAAGCGGCGCATGAAGTTGCGAATGCTCATGCCGTGGTTACGGGCCACGTCCTCGAAGCGGAACTTGTCTGCGAAGTGCTCTTCGAGCCAGTGCTGGATCTGCAAGATGATCAGGTCCTGGTGCAGCTTCTGGCCGCCAAAGCCCATGCGTCCCGGCGTGTAGTTGCGCTGCACTTCGTACAGAATGTCGCGCGAGACGGCCCGCGCCACATTGGCCCCGCAAAAGCGCTCGATCAGGTAGATGTACAGGTCGCAGGCCGATGTAGTGCCGCCGGCGCAGTACAGGTTGTCGGCGTCGGTAAGGTGTTTGTCCTGGGTCAGGCGTACTTGCGGGAAGCGCTCGGCAAAACTGTCGAAGAAACGCCAGTACGTGGTCGCTTCCTTGCCGTCGAGCAGACCCGACTCGGCCAGCCAGAACACGCCACTGGCCTCTGCACACAGCACGGCGCCCCGGGCATGCTGTGCTTGCAGCCAGGGCAGCACCTGCGGATAACGTTGCAACAGGTTGTCAAAATCGTCCCAGAACGCCGGAAGAATAATCACGTCGGCATCATCCAGGCCGCCGTCCACCGGCAGCTGCACGTTGCTGAAGCTCTCGACCGGCAACCCGTCAGGGCTGACCAGGTGGATCTCGAACATGGGCTGCAAGCCCAGGCCTAACTGTTTGCCGTAGCGCAAGCTGGCCAGGTGAAAGAAGTCCTTGGCCTGCATCAAGGTCGAAGCGAATACCTTGTCAATGGCCAGGATGCTGACGCGCCGCAACGACGCGGAGGGTTGGGTAAACATCATTGTCATTGTTCTTATAGGATGGAGTGGTCAATCACTGGCTGGATCGTCTTATTTTTTACGGGTCGTGTCTAGCCTGGTAGATCGCGCCGCCCGCTGCACGGGTAAGCCGTGAAGCAAGCGGCGTTGGGTGCGTGCTCAGGGCGCGGGGTTGGGCTGGTCCTGATGAACGGCCTCGATGGCTGCCAGCAGCTCGTCATCGAGGGTGAGTTCGAGGCAGGCCAGGTTGCTGTCCAGTTGCTCGAGGCTGGTAGCGCCGATGATGTTGCTGGTCACGAATGGCTGACGGGTAACGAAGGCCAGGGCCATCTGCGCCGGATCGACACCGTGGTCCCGGGCCAGCTGTACATAACGTTCGCAAGCGGCCACCGTCTGTGGGTTGGAATAGCGGGCAAAGCGGCTGAACAGGGTCAGTCGCGCCTTCTCCGGGCGGGCGCCGCCTTCATATTTGCCCGAGAGCATGCCAAAGGCCAAGGGCGAGTAAGCCAGCAGGCCGCACTGCTCCCGGATGGCGATTTCGGCAAGCCCCACCTCGAAGGTGCGATTGAGCAGGTTGTAGGGGTTCTGGATAGAGACGGCCCGAGGCCAGCCACGGCTTTCGGCCAGCTGCAGGAATTTCATGGTGCCCCAGGGGGTTTCGTTGGACAGCCCGATGTGGCGGATCTTGCCCGCGCGCACCTGCTCGTCGAGCACCTCCAGGGTTTCTTCCAGTGGCGTGAAATGGTCCTGGGCCAGGTGCTGGTAGCCCAGCTTGCCGAAGAAGTTGGTGCTGCGTTCAGGCCAGTGCAGCTGGTAGAGGTCGATGCGATCGGTCTGCAGGCGCCGCAGGCTCTCTTCCAGTGCCGCGACGATGTGTTGCCGGTTGTGCCTGAGTTGACCGTCGCGGATATGGCTGATGCCATTGCCGGGGCCGGCCACCTTGCTGGCCAGTACCCAGTCGTCCCGATCGCCCTGGCGGGCGAACCAGTTACCGATGATGCGCTCGGTAGCGGCATAGGTTTCCGGCCGCGGGGGTACCGGATACATCTCGGCGGTATCGATGAAGTTGATGCCCGCGGCCTTGGCCCGGGCAATCTGTTCGAATGCCTGGGTCTGATCGTTCTGCTCGCCCCAGGTCATGGTGCCCAGACACAGCGCGCTGACTTGGAGGTCGGTGCGACCCAGCTGACGGTAGTCCATCGGTTGCTTGCTCCTTGGCTATGGTCATTCATCAAAGCAGGTTGATATTTTTCCCGCAATCTGGATAATTCAGCCTCTCTCCGCGTGGCGGAAGTGATGCACCATCACGCAGGAAGAACCCCGTCGAACATTGGCGTGCCTGACCCGAGCCCCCAAAAGCGTCAGCGTTCGGCTGCGCGCTTGCCCTTGGCAAGCTGTGCACTATCCAGTAAGATTCGCCGTCTATTTTTCGCTGGGCGGCCTCTGAGGCTTTAGAGAATGAAAACTTTTACTGCTAAACCGGAAACAGTAAAGCGCGAGTGGTTCGTAGTCGACGCCGCTGGCCAGACCCTGGGTCGTCTGGCTACCGAAATCGCTAGCCGTCTGCGTGGCAAACACAAGCCAGAATACACCCCTCACGTTGATACCGGCGACTACATCGTCGTCATCAACGCCGAGCAGGTTCGTGTGACGGGTGCCAAGTCTTCCGACAAAATGTACTACTCCCACTCCGGTTTCCCAGGTGGTATCAAGGAAATCAACTTCGAGAAGTTGATCGCCAAGGCCCCTGAGCGTGTTATCGAAACTGCGGTCAAAGGCATGCTGCCGAAGAACCCGCTGGGTCGCGACATGTACCGTAAGCTGAAAGTGTACGCGGGTGCTGCTCACCCACACACTGCTCAGCAGCCTCAAGAACTGAAGATCTAACGGGATAGTTCATTATGTCGGCGACTCAAAATTACGGCACTGGCCGTCGCAAGACCGCAACCGCTCGCGTATTCCTGCGTCCGGGTACTGGTAACATCTCCATCAACAACCGTTCTCTGGACGTGTTCTTCGGTCGCGAAACCGCTCGCATGGTTGTTCGCCAGCCACTCGAGCTGACCGAAAGCGTTGAGAAATTCGACATCTACGTCACCGTTTCCGGTGGTGGTGTCAGCGGTCAGGCCGGTGCGATCCGTCACGGTATCACCCGCGCCCTGATGGAATACGACGAAACCCTGCGTGGCGCTCTGCGTCGTGCTGGCTACGTCACCCGCGACGCTCGTGAAGTCGAGCGTAAGAAAGTGGGTCTGCGTAAAGCGCGTAAGCGTCCTCAGTACTCCAAGCGTTAATACCGCTTCGGCAGTCGAAAAAAGCCCGGTTCCTTGGAACCGGGCTTTTTTTTGCCTTGAATAATTTACCCGCTCGTCGGTGAGCGCCTTTCCCATAGACGTAGATCAAGCAAAGCGTGGGTAGTGGCCGTGCAGCCCGGTAATCACCTTGTCAGTGTGTGGTTTTGTTACTTACCATGGCGACCAATTTTTAGCGCCACAGACACAACGTAGGTACGAGCCTGGTTCAACAGGCCAAGCAAGCTGATGGGAGAGGACTGAATGAGCAATGACGGCGTCAACGCAGGCCGGCGCCGCTTCCTCGTAGCCGCGACATCCGTGGTCGGGGCAGCGGGAGCAGTGGGGGCTGCGGTACCGTTCGTGGGGTCATGGTTCCCCAGTGCCAAGGCGAAAGCTGCAGGCGCACCGGTAAAGGTCAACATCGCTAAGGTCGAGCCAGGGCAGCAGATGGTCGCAGAATGGCGAGGGCAGCCTGTGTTCATCGTGCGGCGAACGGCTGAGATCCTCGGCAACCTCAAGAAAATCACCGGCGAATTGTCAGACCCTGATTCCCAGGCATCGGACCAGCCGACCTACGTCGATCCGCAAGTACGCTCCATCAAGCCGGAGATCCTCGTGCTGGTTGGTCTGTGCACGCACCTGGGGTGCTCGCCCACCTTCCGCCCGGAAGTGGCCCCCGTCGACCTCGGTCCCAAATGGGTCGGAGGCTATTTCTGCCCGTGCCATGGTTCCCACTACGACATGGCAGGGCGAGTGTACAAGTCGCAGCCGGCACCGCTGAACCTGCCGGTGCCGCCCCATGCCTACGAGTCCGACGAGATCATCGTCATCGGTATCGACCAGGAGAACGCATGATGAGCAAGTTCATGGACTGGATCGACGCGCGTTTCCCTGCCACCAAGATGTGGGAAGACCACCTCAGCAAGTACTACGCGCCCAAGAACTTCAATTTCCTGTACTTCTTCGGCTCCCTGGCCTTGCTGGTGTTGGTCAACCAGATCGTCACCGGGGTCTGGCTGACGATGAGTTTCACGCCTTCGGCCGAAGAGGCCTTCGCCTCAGTCGAATACATCATGCGTGACGTGGAATACGGCTGGATCCTGCGCTACTTGCATTCGACGGGTGCGTCGGCCTTCTTCATCGTGGTCTACCTGCACATGTTCCGCGGCCTGTTGTATGGCTCCTACCAAAAGCCCAGGGAGCTGGTATGGCTGTTTGGCATGCTGATCTACCTGGCGCTGATGGCTGAAGCGTTCATGGGCTACCTGCTGCCATGGGGGCAGATGTCGTATTGGGGTGCCCAGGTGATCATCTCGTTGTTCGGGGCCATTCCCGTCATCGGTGATGACATCACCCAGTGGATTCGCGGCGACTACCTGATCTCGGGCATCACGCTCAACCGCTTCTTCGCCCTGCATGTAGTGGCATTGCCGATCGTCATCCTGGGCCTGGTGGTGCTGCATATCCTGGCCCTGCACGAAGTCGGCTCTAACAACCCCGATGGCATCGACATCAAGAAGCACAAGGACGAAAACGGTATCCCGCTGGATGGTATTCCGTTCCACCCGTACTACACCGTCAAGGATATCGTCGGGGTGGTCGTGTTCCTGTTCGTGTTCTGCGCCGTGGTGTTCTTCTTCCCGGAAATGGGCGGGTACTTCCTGGAAAAACCCAACTTCGAACAGGCCAACGCCTTCAAGACCCCCGAGCACATCGCGCCAGTGTGGTACTTCACGCCGTTCTACGCCATCTTGCGCGCCGTACCGGACAAGCTGATGGGCGTGATCGCCATGGGCGCAGCCATTGCCGTACTGTTCGTGCTGCCCTGGCTGGACCGCAGCCCGGTTCGCTCCATGCGCTACAAGGGCTGGATAAGCAAACTCTTCCTGCTGGTGTTCTGCGTCGCCTTCATCGTCCTCGGCGTGCTGGGGGTACTGGCGCCAACGCCTGGGCGTACCTTGCTGTCGCAGGTGTGCACGTTCCTGTACTTCGCCTACTTCCTGCTGATGCCGTTCTACACAAGGCTCGAGAAGACCAAACCGGTTCCGGAAAGGGTGACTGGCTGATGAAAAAGTTGATTGCTGTATTTCTCCTGGCAGTGATGCCTGCATTCGCCCTTGCTGCAGAGCATGGCGTGGAACTGGACAAGGTCGATATCGACTTGAGCGACAAGGCAGCGATGCAGGACGGTGCGCGCACGTTCGCCAACTACTGCATGGGGTGCCACAGTGCCAAGTTCCAGCGCTATGAGCGGGTGGCCGATGACCTAGGCATTCCCCACGACGTGATGCTTGAAAACCTGGTGTTCACCGGGGCCAAGATTGGCGACCACATGCAGATTGGCATGAAACCCAGCGATGCCAAGACCTGGTTCGGTGCCGCGCCACCCGACCTTACCCTGGTGGCACGGGTCAGAGGCGCCGACTGGCTGTACAGCTATCTGCGCAGTTTCTATGAAGACCCATCGCGGCCCTACGGTGTGAACAACAAGGTCTTCCCGAACGTCGGCATGCCGAACGTGCTGGTTGGCCTGCAGGGAAACCAGGTGATCGGTTGCAAGCAGGTGCAGACGGTGGTGGATGGCAAGAAACAATTTGACCCCTTGACCGGCACGCCGTTGACCCATGAAGCCTGCGATCAGCTGACCATCACGCCGAATTCCGGTACCCTGACCACCGAGCAGTTCGACGAGAAGGTCAAGAACCTGGTGACCTTCCTGGCCTATTCGGCCAACCCGGTCAAACTGGAAAGCCAGCGCATTGGTACCTACGTATTGCTGTACCTGGCTTTCTTCTTCGTATTCGCCTACTTGCTCAAGCGTGAATACTGGAAGGACGTGCACTGATCACGCAGTAACCTCTGGTTGTTGAACGCGCCTGTGGCGCACTGGTAGTTATGCCAGTGCGCCACAGGCGCGTTTTCATTTACAGTTTTACAAGCATCCCTCGAGAGGAGGCGCTACATGGGCGTAACCAATGGGTTAGCCTGCTATTCCGACCCTGCCGATCAATACTCGCATCGGGTTCGCCTTGTGTTGGCCGAAAAGGCCGTTGACGCGCACATCACCAACGTCGATACCGACAAGATTCCGCCGCGGCTCGCCGAACTGAACCCGTATGGCAGCGTGCCGACCTTGGTTGATCGGGATTTGGTCCTGTATGAGTCGTCGGTGATCATGGAGTACCTGGAGGAGCGCTATCCGCATCCTCCGCTGATGCCGGTCTATCCGGTGGGGCGTGGCAATAGCCGGTTACTGATGCACCGTATCCAGCGTGACTGGTGCAGCCTGGCTGATCAGATTCTCGACCCACGCACCGGTGAGGCTGCCCGTGCAGAGGCTCGCAAGGCGCTGCGCGAGAGCCTGACCGGTGTCTCGCCGCTGTTTGGCGAGTTCGCCTGTTTCATGAGCGATGAGCAAAGCCTGGTCGATTGCTGTCTACTGCCCATACTCTGGCGTCTGCCGATGATGGGTATCGAATTGCCGCGGCAAGCCAAGCCGCTGCTGGATTACATGGAGCGACAGTTCGCCCGGGAGTCATTCCAGGCAAGCCTGTCGTCCGTTGAACGCGAAATGCGCACGCTTTGAGGAGCTGTTGATGAACTCCAGTCGCCCCTATCTGGTTCGAGCACTGTACGAGTGGATCGTCGACAACGATTGCACACCCCATATGTTGGTCAATGCCGAGTACCCGAAAGTACAGGTGCCGGAAGGTTTTGCCAGTGATGGCCAGATCGTCCTGAATGTGTCGCCCAGCGCTGTGCGCAGTTTGCACATGGACAATGACGCCGTCAGCTTCGAAGGCCGTTTTGGCGGCGTGCCCCATTCGTTGTTCGTGCCCATTGGCGCGGTACTGGGTATTTATGCCCGCGAAAATGGTCAGGGCATGGTTTTCGAGTTGGAGTCTTCGATGATGGAGGACGAGGAAATCGAGGACGATCAGGAGCAGCCTGATGATGATGGGCCGCCAGAAGGCGGCGGGCAGCCACCGCGCCCGAGCGGTCGGCCAAGTTTGAAAGTGGTGAAATAAGAAAAGGCGATCCGCAAGGATCGCCTTTTTAGTACTGTCAATAGGCTAGGTGCGCGAGGGCCTGCGCGGCCTGGCGTGCTCAAGTGTTCAGTCGATGTACTCGAACAGTTTCACGATTTTTTGCACACCAGACACGCTTTGCACGACGGCAGTGGCGGCATTGGCCTCCTGCTGGGTGACGAGCCCCAACAAATACACGATGCCATTCTCGGTGATCACTTTGATCCGCGAGCTGGGTACTGCTGTATCGGCCAGCATCTGAGTCTTGATCTTGGTGGTCAACCACGCATCGTTGTTGCGCGCCAGGATGGAGGAGGGCTGCATGACCTGCAGTTCGTTATGCACCTTCTTGACGCGCTGGACTTGGCTGGCCGTCTGTTCGGCAAGGCTCTTGAGGTCGGCGCGTGGCGTTTGGCCAGCCAACAGAACGATGCCGTTGTAGCTGCTGACGACGATGTGCGAGCCCTTGTCGAGGTCCGGGCTTGCCTTGGCGATGTTCACCGATGCCTTGGTCTCGATCAGTGAATCGTCGATCTTGCTGCCAATGGTGCGAGTGCCTCGGTCGTCCTCGATGGGCGAATTACGAGCAGAGTTGAGTACCGAACTGCAGCCGGTGACGCTCAGGCACAAGGTCAAGGCCATGAGGCCAATGCGCATAGGGGTCATTCTTCACTCCCGAACAGTTGGCTGTCGATCAGATCGCACAGGCAATGGATCGCCAGCAGGTGGACTTCCTGGATGCGAGCGGTCACCGTCGAGGGTACCCGAATCTCGACGTCCTCTGGCAGCAATAGCGAGGCCATGCCCCCGCCGTCGCGGCCCGTCAATGCTACGACAATCATTTCGCGGTCATGTGCGGCCTGGATGGCCTGGATGACGTTGGCGGAATTGCCGCTGGTGGAGATGGCCAGCAGAACATCCCCGGGTTGGCCCAAGGCGCGGATCTGCTTGGAAAACACCTCGTTGTAACTGTAGTCGTTGGCAATCGAGGTCAGGGTCGAGCTGTCAGTGGTCAGCGCGATTGCTGGCAGGCTGGGGCGTTCGCGTTCGAAGCGGTTGAGCAGCTCCGAAGAGAAATGTTGCGCATCGCCGGCCGAGCCGCCGTTGCCGCACGCGAGCATCTTGCCCTCGTTGAGCAGTGCGTTGACCATGACCAGGCTGGCCTGCTCGATGTGCGGTGCCAGGATGTCCATTGCCTGTTGCTTGGTATCGATGCTGGCCTGGAACAGCCGGCGGATTCGGGATTGCATGTCCATCTGGTGACCTTAAATGGGGCGGAGGCCGTCGCGGCACGCGACGGTAATCAGCCCGCGAAACATAGAGCATAAAGAACGAAGTGGGTTCAGCATTCGAAGGCGTTTTTCAACCATTCGAGCGGCTTGCCAGCATGATGGCTGCCTTGAAGGGCGACCACGTCGAAGCGGCAAGGACAGTTGCCCCATTGAGGTTTCTGATGCAGGAACAGGCTGGCGGCAAGCACCAGCCGCTTCTGCTTGCGCTGATCGATACTGCCGAGGGCGCCACCGTAGTGCGCGTGCAACCGATAGCGGACTTCGACGAATACTACTGTATCGGCGTCGAGCATGACCAGATCAAGCTCGCCTCCTTTGCTTCGCCAGTTGCGGTCAATCAGCTTCAGGCCATGCCCTTGAAGGTACTCAAGGGCATGGTTTTCCGCCGCTTGCCCAGCATGGCTTGGCGAGGCAGCGGTCATCAGCGGGGCGTATCAGGGAGGCGCTTGACCTGGCCGCCGGCGAACTCTGCCCACGGCAACTGACGCTCAACGCGCTGGCTGGCATTGATGCCGAGGTTGCCAGACAGGCCCTGGATACGGCTGTCCGGCAGGGCCTTGAGCTGACCGAGGCGCGGGGCCAGGGTGTAGGCGTCTACACCCATGGCATACAGGCGGCCCAGGCTGCCCGCCGCTTGCGGCCATTGCTGTACCACCTGCTGGCGGAGGCTGTTGCTGCTGTCGAGCAACCATGGGGTTTCACAGAAACGGATGCCGTTCATGTCGTTGTACTGGTTCACATCGCCGCTGGCGCTGTACAGGTTGGAAGTGGCATAGACTGGCACGTCACCTGCGTACTGGAAGTTCAGCGTCGGCTTGATCTGCTGCGCCTGCTGTGGGGTGGCTGCCAGGAACAGGAAGTCGATGTCTTGGCGACGTGCCGGCTGGGCAGCGATGCTGCCGCCCACGGTGCTTTGCACGCTCTTGGCGCGCCCTTCGCTTTGGCGCAGCTGGAACAGGTCGGCAATCTGCTGGGCCAGTGCCACGGGCTGGGCAATACGCTCTGCAGCCAGCAGGGTACCGCCGTTGCTCTCCCAATCCTGACGGAACGCGGCCAGGACACGATCGCCCCATTCACCGCTCGGCACCATGGCAACGGCGCGGACCATGCCGTCTGCGCGGGCCCTGCGGGACACCTCGCGGGCCTCGTCCTCGGCGGCAAGGCCGAACTGGAACAGTTGAGGCGGCGCCTTTTGACCCGCGTCGGCATAGTTCAGTGCCAGGGTGGTGATCGGAAGCTGCGGCTTGGCAGCCAATTGCTTGACCAGGGGTTTCTCCAATGGGCCAATGACAAGCTGCACGCCGTCGGCCTGCGCCTGTCGGTAGAAGTCGTCCAGCGACCCGATGCGGGAGCTGTCGACCATCTGCACGGACGGGGCGGGTTGCCCGGATTGCTGGGCCTGGAAGTGGGCGGCCATGAACCCGTCACGCAGCGCGCGCGCCACACCGGCCAATGGGCCTTCCTGGGGAAGTAGCAGGGCGATACGCGTCAGAGGCTGGCTAGCCAGCTCCTTGAGCTTGGTGAGGGCAGTGGGCAACTGTTTCGCGGCAGGATGATCCGGGTGCTGTTTGACCCAGTCGTCGATGGCTGCCTGTTGCTGCTCCAGGGTGCCGGCGCCCTTGACGGCCAGGGCGAGGCTGGACCAGCCCGCCAGGACCGGATCGTTGGCGGGCTGTTGCAGCTGCTCGGTCGACAGCGAGGCGACAAGTGACCAGATGGCATCGTGGTTGGCGCTGGCGGCTTGCCCGCTGAGCAGCGGTGCCAACAGCACACGCTGCTGGGCAGCGGCCATGGCCTGCCCGTCGGCCTCCAGAGCGGCGGCATGTACCGAATAGGTGCGCACCTGCTGTTGCGCAGGCAATTCGGGCACGTGCTGCAGGCTGGGATGCTGCAGCGCGCTCAAGGCAGCCTTGGGTTGGTTGCGGCTCATGGCAAGTTCGGCGGTTAGCGTGACGGCGAACACCTGCTGGGCGGGCTTGAGCGTGTCTACCTGGACTTGTTCGAGAATGCGTGCGGCGCGCGGGAAGTCCTTCTGCTGATAGGCCATGTCTGCGGCGCTCAGGCGCAGCAGTGCGGCATCTTCGGCAGACTTGCTGGAGGTCGCCCGTTCGAGCAGTTGCTCGATGCTGGCATCCGGCGTACGGGGCAGCTCGCCAAGGCTGGATGAGGGCGAACTGGCGCAGGCTGCCAGCAGGGCAGCGAGACAGAAGGCTGTGAGCAGCCGCAGGCAGGCGATCATGTAATTGTCCTGTTACTCGATCAAGTTGGCTGGCGATTGTACCCAAGCGCTGGCCGGGGCGCGATGTCGCCGTGTGGAAGCTTCACTATAGGCCTGCTGTGGCGCAGCGGCGTTCAACTTCTTTGCGCGCTGTTGCGGGTGCTCGGGCTACAATGCCTGCTTTGATTTCAATGGCAGGTGCGTGCAGTGACTGATGTGGCCGGGGCTTCGACCGCCCCAGTGGGAACGCTTTATGTGGTGGCAACGCCTATCGGCAATCTTGATGACATGAGTGCCAGGGCGCTGAAGGTGCTGGCAAGCGTGTCACTGATCGCTGCCGAGGACACGCGCCATTCGATCCGCCTGCTGCAACACTTCGGCATCGACACACCACTGGCCGCCTGCCATGAACATAACGAGCGGGATGAGGGTGGTCGCTTTCTGACCCGGCTAATGGCCGGCGACGATGTGGCGCTGGTGTCTGACGCAGGCACACCGCTGATTTCGGACCCCGGTTATCACCTGGTGCGACAGGCTCGCGCTGCAGGTGTGCCCGTGGTGCCGGTGCCTGGCGCCTGTGCCTTGATCGCCGCACTGTCAGCGGCAGGCTTGCCTTCGGATCGCTTCATCTTCGAAGGTTTCCTGCCCGCCAAGACAGCGGGGCGCCGCGCCCGTCTGGAGCAGGTCAAGGAGGAGCCGCGTACCTTGATCTTCTATGAGGCGCCGCATCGCATCCTGGAGTGCCTGGACGACATGCAGGCGGTATTTGGCGCAGACCGTCCAGCAGTGCTGGCGCGCGAAATCACCAAAACGTTTGAAACCCTCAAGGGCCTGCCTTTGTCCGAGCTCCATGCGTTCGTTGCCGGCGACAGCAACCAGCAGCGCGGCGAATGTGTGGTACTGGTAGGCGGCTGGAGCGCCCCGGAAGGCGAACAGGGTATCGGCACCGAAGCGCAGCGCGTACTTGACCTTCTGCTGGCCGAGCTTCCGCTCAAGCGGGCAGCGGCGCTGGCGTCGGAAATAACGGGCGTCCGCAAGAACCTGCTGTATCAAGTTGCACTGGAAAAACAGAAAGCGTAGTAGTGGCTAATTGATATAAAAGGCGGTAATGCTTGTTCTTGGCAGCATCTGCCGGTACTCTTTGCGCCGGAGAGTCGATCGGACAGTCGCTGCCCGTTTAAGTTCCACCGCATTGCGGTGTCGCTGGCGGGGGGAGGAAAGTCCGGGCTCCGCAGGGCAGAGTGCCAGGTAACGCCTGGGAGGCGCGAGCCTACGGAAAGTGCCACAGAAAACAACCGCCTAAGCACTTCTGTGCCGGTAAGGGTGAAAAGGTGCGGTAAGAGCGCACCGCACGGCTGGCAACAGTCCGTGGCTAGGTAAACCCCACTCGGAGCAAGACCAAATAGGGTTCCATCAGGCGTGGCCCGCGTCGGAACCGGGTAGGTTGCTAGAGGCGTCCAGTGATGGCCGTCGTAGAGGAATGACTGTCCTCGACAAAACCCGGCTTACAGATTGACTCTCCACCTCTTCCCTCCTGCTTGAATCGATAGCAGATCTCATCTTGTAATGCCGAAAAAATCTTACTCTTGATAAATCACTTTAAGTTCGGCACGCATCGGGTTGTGCGCATTTGATTTCCCAAGTCTTTTTACTCCCCAGATAGTCTTTCCACATTCCTTTAACGCGCTAAATCTCGGTCATGTAAGGCTTTTCCTTCCGAACGTGCCTTGACGGTGCTGCGGGCGGATTCCTATAGTGTGCGCAAGTGGCAGAAAGTGGGATGAAGTGGGTTTTCTGACACAAAAAAGCTAATATTGTGGGGAATCGCAGCCGTGTTTCGCGGAGCCAATGCCGTCAGTCTCGATGCCAAGGGCCGTCTCGCCATGCCGAGCCGGTACCGTGACGAGCTCGATTCGCGTTGCAACGGGCAGCTGATCGTGACCATTGACGCTGTCGATCCCTGTTTGTGCGTCTACCCGCTCGATGAGTGGGAGCAAATTGAAGCCAAGTTGCGAGCCTTGCCATCGCTTCGTGAGGAAAACCGCCGCCTGCAGCGCTTGCTGATTGGTAACGCGGTCGACCTTGAGCTTGATGGCAGTGGTCGCTTCCTGGTGCCGCCCCGCTTGCGTGAGTACGCCCGGCTGGACAAGAAGGCGATGCTGGTGGGGCAACTGAACAAATTCCAGCTGTGGGATGAGGAAGCCTGGAACACGGTTTCGGCAGCCGACCTCGCAGCTATCCAACAACCGGGCGCCATGCCCGACGAATTGCGTGACCTGATCCTGTGACCATAGATAGCGGCTTCAACCACATTACCGTCCTGCTCGACGAAGCTGTCGAGGCACTGGCCTTGCGCGCCGACGGTTGCTATCTGGACGGCACCTTTGGCCGTGGCGGACACAGTCGGCTGATCCTCAGCAAGCTCGGCCCAGAAGGGCGGCTGTTGGGATTTGACAAAGACCCACAAGCGATTGTCACAGGGCAAGCGCTGGCGGCCGAAGACGGCCGCTTTGTCATTGTGCAGCGCAGCTTTGCCGAGCTGGGTGCAGAAGTGGCCGAGCGCGGCCTGCACGGTAAGGTGAGCGGGATACTGATGGACCTGGGCGTGTCTTCACCACAGCTTGACGACCCGGAGCGTGGCTTCAGCTTCCTCAATGACGGGCCGCTGGACATGCGCATGAACCCCGACCAAGGCATCAGCGCCGCCGAATTCATTGCCACCGCGCCGGTCGAGGAAATCGCCCGCGTATTCAAGGAGTATGGCGAGGAGCGCTTTGCCGGCCGTATGGCCCGTGCAGTCGTCGAGCGCCGTGAAAAGCAGCCGTTCACCCGCACAGGCGACCTTGCCGAGGTTCTCAAGGTGGCCAACCCTGCATGGGAAAAGGGCAAGAACCCAGCCACCCGCGCGTTCCAGGGCCTGCGTATCCACGTCAACAACGAACTCGGCGACCTGGAAACCGGCCTGCAAGCGGCCATCGACGCACTGGAGGTTGGCGGTCGCCTGGCCGTGATCAGCTTCCACTCGCTCGAAGACCGCATCGTCAAGCTGTTCATGCGCAAACTGGCCAAGGGCGAAGCTGACAACCTGCCGCGCAACCTGCCCGTGCAGCACAAGGTGTTCGAGCCCACCATCAAGCTGATCGGTAAAGCCCAGTTCGCCTCCGATGCAGAGCTCAAGGCCAACCCCCGCTCACGCAGTGCGGTGATGCGTGTTGCGGAGAAATTGCGGTGAGCAAGTTGTTCGCCAAACCTCTGCCTGGCGGCAGCTTCCTCATGCTCATGCTGTTCGTCGGCGTGCTGGGCTCGGCCATTGCCGTGTCGTACAGCGCGCACTGGAACCGTCAATTGCTCAATACCCTGTACGGGGAGCTCAACGAGCGGGACAAGGCCCAGGCTGAATGGGGCCGGTTGATCCTGGAGCAAAGCACTTGGACAGCGGCCAGTCGCATCGAAAACCTGGCTACCGAGCAGCTCAAGATGCGCGTGCCAGCCGCTGACGAAGTGCGGATGGTGGCGCCATGATGAAGCTCGAAGGCGCACTCTATCCCTGGCGGTTCCGTGTGGTCGTCGGCCTGTTGGCGCTGATGGTCGGTGCCATTTGCTGGCGCATCATCGACCTGCAGGTCGTCGACCGCGATTTCCTCAAGGGCCAGGGCGATGCACGCAGCCTGCGCCACATTCCCATCCCTGCGCACCGTGGTTTGATCACTGACCGCAACGGTGAGCCGCTGGCGGTCAGCACGCCGGTCACCACGCTGTGGGCCAACCCCAAGGAAATGCAGGCTTCGCGCGACCGCTGGCCGCAGTTGGCAGCTGCTCTGGGGCAAAACCCCCAGCAGCTCACCGAGCGCCTGACCCAGCAAGCCAACAAGGAATTCATCTACCTGGTCCGCGGCCTGACCCCGGAGCAGGGGCAGCATGTGCTGGACCTGAAGGTACCAGGCGTCTATGGGCTGGAAGAGTTCCGCCGCTTCTACCCTGCCGGCGACGTGACCGCCCACATGGTCGGCTTTACCGACCTGGACGATCACGGTCGCGAGGGCGTCGAGCTGGCCTATGACGAGTGGCTGGCCGGTGTACCGGGCAAGCGGCAGGTGATCAAGGACCGGCGCGGCCGCCTGATCAAGGACATCCAGGTCACCAAGAACGCCAAGGCAGGGAAGACCTTGGCGTTGTCGATTGACCTGCGCCTTCAATACCTGGCTACCCGCGAACTGCGCAACGCCATCGCCGAGCAGGACGCCAAGGCCGGCAGCCTGGTGATCATGGACGTCAAGACCGGTGAGGTTTTGGCGATGGTCAACCAGCCTACCTACAACCCCAACAACCGCCGCAGCATGTTCCCGGCGGCCATGCGCAACCGGGCCATCATCGACGTGTTCGAGCCTGGCTCCACGGTCAAGCCGATCTCGATGAGTGCCGCACTGGAAAGCGGCCGCTGGAAGCCTACCGACAAGGTCGAGGTTTACCCGGGCAGTCTGCAGATCGGTCGCTATACCATCAAGGACGTGTCCCGAAGCGAGGGTCCGATCCTCGACCTGACCGGCATTCTGATCAACTCCAGTAACGTGGGCATGAGCAAGATCGCCTTCGATATCGGCGGCGAAGCCATCTACCGTGTCATGTCCCAGGTCGGGCTGGGCCAGTACACCGGCCTGGGTTTCCCGGGCGAGCGCGTCGGCAACCTGCCCAACCACCGGGAGTGGCGCAAGGCCGAAACAGCCACGCTGTCGTACGGCTACGGCGTTTCGGTCACCGCCCTGCAGCTGGTGCACGCTTATGCAGCCTTGGCCAACGACGGCAAGATGGTGCCGCTGTCGATCCTCAAGGTGGACAAGGCGCCCGAAGCCGTCCAGGCGATTCCCAAGGAAACCGCAGAAACCGTGCAGGGCATGCTCCAGCAAGTGATCGAGGCGCCGCGCGGCGTGTTCCGTGCCCAGGTGCCGTTCTACCACGTGGCCGGCAAGTCCGGTACCGCGCGTAAAGCCACGGTGGGTTCCAAGGGCTACACCGAAAATGCCTATCGCTCGCTGTTCGCAGGCTTCGGCCCGATGAGCGATCCGCGCTATGCGATCGTCGTGGTAATCGACGAACCCGGCAAAGGCGGCTACTTCGGCGGTCTGGTATCGGCACCTGTGTTCAGCAAGGTCATGTCCGGCACCCTTCGGTTGATGAACGTGCCGCCAGACAACCTGCCGCCACCTGCGCCGGCAGCGCCGGCAAGCCAATCGCAAGTCAATGCAGCAGCCGCCAACGGAGGGCGAGGATAATGACAATGCCATTGAGCAAGCTCTTCGCCCATGCCAGCCGCGACCCGCTGATTCGTGAACTGACCCTCGATAGCCGCAACGTGCGCCCAGGCGACCTGTTCCTGGCAGTGCCTGGGGCCAAGGTCGATGGCCGCGAGCATATCGCCGACGCGCTGGCCCGTGGCGCTGCCGCCGTGGCTTACGAGGAACAGGGCGCCACGGTGCTGCCGCTGACCGATGTACCGCTGATTCCAGTCAAGGGCCTGATCGCCCAGCTGTCGGACATCGCCGGGCGTTTCTATGGCGAGCCCAGCCGCCAGTTGAACCTGGTAGGCGTGACCGGCACCAACGGCAAGACCAGCGTCACCCAACTGGTGGCACAGGCGCTCGACCTGTTGGGCCAGCGTTGCGGCCTAGTGGGTACCCTGGGGACGGGTTTCTACGGCGAGCTGAAAAGCGGTCGACTGACCACGCCTGACCCGATCGCCGTGCAGTCGACCCTGTATGACTTGAAAAAACAAGGCGCCAAGGCCGTTGCCATGGAAGTGTCCTCCCATGCACTGGAACAGGGGCGTGTAGCGGCCTTGGCGTTCGACATCGCGGTGATGACCAACCTGTCCCGTGACCACCTCGACTACCACGGCAGCATGCAGGCCTACGAAGCGGCCAAGGCCAAGCTGTTTGCCTGGCCAAGCCTGCGTTGCCAAGTGGTCAATCTGGACGACGACTTCGGTCGCCGCCTGGCTGACGCCTACGCTCACAAGCCGATGGCCGAGCGCATCGATACCCGGTTGATCACCTACAGCCTGGAGCACTCGGACGCCTCGCTGTACTGCCCCAAGGCCAAGTTCGACGACGATGGCGTCTGCGCCACCCTCGTCACCGCCCAAGGCGAGCGCACGTTGCGCACGCAGCTGCTGGGTCGCTTCAACCTGAGCAACGTTTTGGCGGCCGTGGCGACCCTGCTGGCGTTGGACTACGCCCTGGACGAGATCCTCAAGGTCATGCCGCAGTTACACGGCCCTGTTGGCCGCATGCAACGCCTGGGCGGCGGCGACAAGCCCCTTGTGGTGGTCGACTACGCACACACGCCCGATGCCCTGGAAAAAGTGCTCCAGGCCCTACGCCCCCATGCCCACGGCCAACTGCTGTGCCTGTTCGGCTGTGGCGGTGACCGTGACCGGGGCAAGCGCCCGCTGATGGCAGAAGTGGCCGAACGTCTGGCCGACCGGGTGCTGGTGACCGACGACAACCCGCGTACCGAAGACCCAATGCGCATCTTCGACGATATTCGGCCCGGCTTTACGGCGCCGGCCGAGGTGGCGTTCGTGGCCGGTCGCGGTGAGGCCATCGCCCAGCTGATCGCCGGTGCCGCTGCCGACGACGTCATCGTGCTGGCCGGCAAGGGACACGAGGACTATCAGGAGATCAACGCGCAGCGCCATGCGTTTTCCGATTTGACCGAGGCCGAAAAGGCACTCGCAGCCTGGGAGGCCCCCAATGCTTGAGGCGATGACGCTTAGCCAGGTGAGCGCCACCTTGAAGGGTCGCCTGACCGGCGCCGATGCCCGCTTCGATGGCGTCAGCATCGACAGCCGCAGCGTCGCGCCGGGGCAACTCTTCGTTGCCCTGGCCGGCCCGCGCTTTGACGGTCATGACTACCTGACGGACGTCAAGGCCAAGGGCGCCGTGGCGGCCCTGGTCGAACGCCAAGTGCAGGGCGTCGACCTGCCGCAATTGGTGGTCGCCGATTGTCGCCTGGCCCTTGGCCAGCTCGGTGCACTCAACCGGGCGGCCTTTGACAAGCCCGTGGTGGCCATTACCGGGTCCAGCGGCAAGACCACGGTCAAGGAAATGCTCGCCAGTGTCCTGCGCACGCGCGGCCTGGTGCATGCCACACGCGGCAACCTGAACAATGACCTGGGCGCGCCGCTGACCTTGTTGGAAATCGCCCCCGAGCACAGCGCCGCCGTCATCGAGCTGGGCGCCTCGCGCATCGGCGAAATTCGCTACACCGTGGGTTTGACTCAGCCCCAAGTTGTCATCATCAACAATGCCGGCACCGCGCACGTGGGTGAATTCGGCGGCCCGGAGAAGATCGTCGAGGCCAAGGGCGAAATCCTTGAAGGATTGGGTGAGGGCGGTACCGCCATTCTCAACCTGGCTGACAAGGCCTTCGACACTTGGCGGACGCGTGCCGGCGATCACCGGATCGTGAGCTTTGCGCTCGACGATACCCGTGCCGACTTCCATGCCAGTGACATTGGCCGTGACCCCCGCGGCTGCCCGTCCTTCACCCTGCACGGGGCCGGCGAGCAGGCGCAGGTGCAACTCAACGTGCTGGGCGTGCACAACGTCAGCAACGCCTTGGCCGCCGCCGCCGCCGCCCATGCCGTGGGCATCAGCCTGCAGGGCATTGCTGCCGGCCTGGCTGCGGTCCAGCCGGTCAAGGGCCGCACCGTGGCGCAGGTCACCCCGAGCGGCGCTCGCGTGATCGACGACAGTTACAACGCAAATCCCACCTCCATGTGTGCCGCCATTGATATACTCGCCGGCTTTTCCGGACGCACCGTCCTGGTGCTTGGAGAAATTGGCGAGCTGGGTCAGTGGGCGCAGGAAGGTCACCGTCAGGTGGGTGACTACGCCCGCGGCAAGGTCGACGCCTTGTATGCGGTGGGTGCCAACATGGCGCACGCCGTCGAGGCGTTCGGTACCCATGGCCACCATTACGCTACGCAGGCCGCGCTGATCGAAGCAGTCAGTGCCGAAAATGCCGGCGATACCACTATCTTGATCAAGGGCTCGCGCAGCGCTGCGATGGAAAATGTCGTGGCTGCACTGTGCGGTGCCAGCGGGGAGAAACATTAATGCTGCTGCTGTTGGCCGAGTATCTGCAACAGTTCCACAAAGGCTTCGCGGTCTTCCAGTACCTCTCCCTGCGCGGGATTCTCGGGGTGCTTACCGCGTTGTCGCTGGCGCTGTGGCTGGGGCCGTGGATGATCCGTACCCTGCAAATTCGCCAGATCGGCCAGGCCGTTCGCAATGACGGGCCGCAGTCGCACCTGTCCAAGTCCGGTACGCCGACCATGGGCGGGGCATTGATCCTGTCTGCCATTGCCGTCAGTACCTTGCTGTGGGCTGACCTGACCAACCGTTATGTCTGGGTGGTGCTGATCGTTACCCTGGCCTTCGGTGCCATCGGCTGGGTCGACGACTACCGCAAGGTCATCGAGAAGAACTCCCGCGGCCTGCCAAGTCGCTGGAAGTATTTCTGGCAGTCGGTGTTCGGCCTGGCTGCGGCCGTGTTCCTCTACAAGACGGCCCCGACCAGTGTCGAGACCACCCTGATACTGCCGTTCATCAAGGACGTTACCATCCCCCTGGGCATCGGTTTCGTGGTGCTGACTTACTTCGTCATCGTCGGGTCCAGCAACGCCGTGAACCTGACCGACGGCCTGGATGGTCTTGCCATCATGCCGACCGTGATGGTCGGCGGGGCGCTGGGCATCTTCTGCTACTTGTCGGGCAACGTGAAATTCGCCGAGTACCTGTTGATCCCGTACGTACCCGGCTCTGGTGAGCTGATCGTGTTCTGCGGCGCACTGATCGGTGCCGGCCTGGGCTTTCTGTGGTTCAACACCTACCCGGCACAAGTGTTCATGGGCGACGTGGGCGCACTGGCGCTGGGCGCGGCGCTGGGCACCATCGCCGTGATCGTGCGCCAGGAAATCGTGCTGTTCATCATGGGCGGTGTATTCGTGATGGAAACCCTGTCCGTGGTCATCCAGGTCGCTTCCTTCAAGCTGACCGGCAAGCGCGTGTTCCGCATGGCGCCGATTCACCACCACTTTGAACTCAAGGGCTGGCCAGAGCCACGCGTGATCGTCCGCTTCTGGATCATCACCGTGATCCTGGTGCTGATTGGCCTTGCCACCCTGAAACTGAGGTAGATGCGCGTGTCACTGATCGCTTCCGACCAATTCCGCATCGTTGTCGGCCTCGGCAAGAGCGGCATGTCCCTGGTTCGCTTCCTGGCGAGCCGGGGCATTGCCTTTGCGGTCGCCGATACCCGCGAGCAACCGCCGGAACTGGAAACCCTGCGCCGAGATTACCCGCAGGTGGAAGTACGCTGTGGCGAGCTTGACGTGGACTTCCTGTGCCGCGCCAGCGAGCTGTACGTCAGCCCAGGCTTGGCCTTGGCTACGCCGGCGCTGCAACAAGCCGCTGCCCGCGGGGTCAAGCTGTCCGGCGACATCGAGCTGTTTGCGCGCAACGCCAAGGCACCGATCATCGCCATCAGTGGATCGAATGCCAAAAGCACCGTCACCACCCTGGTCGGCGAAATGGCCGCCAGGGCGGGCAAGCGCGTAGCGGTTGGCGGTAACCTCGGCACCCCGGCCCTCGACCTGTTGGCCGATGACGTCGAGCTGTACGTGATGGAGCTGTCCAGCTTCCAGCTGGAAACCACCGACCAGCTCAATGCCGAAGTCGCCACGGTGCTGAACATCAGCGAAGACCACATGGACCGCTACAGTGGCCTGCCGGCCTACCACCTGGCCAAGCACCGCATTTTCCGGGGTGCGCGGCAGGTGGTGGTCAATCGCCAGGACGCGCTCAGTCGTCCCCTGCCGGTCGAAGGCCGCCCCTGCTGGACCTTTGGCCTGGGCGAGCCCGACTTCAAAGCCTTCGGCCTGCGCGAGGTGGACGGCGAGAAATACCTTGCCTTCGCGTTCCAGGCCCTGATGCCGGTCCGCGAACTCAAGGTGCGCGGTGCCCATAACCAAAGCAATGCGCTGGCCGCACTGGCCCTGGGCCATGCTGCAGGGCTGCCCTTCGAGCCGATGCTGCAGGCGCTGCGTGAATTCACGGGGCTCGCTCACCGTTGCCAGTGGGTACGTGAGCGCAACGGGGTGAACTGGTACGACGACTCCAAGGCCACCAACGTGGGCGCCGCACTGGCAGCCATCGAAGGCCTGGGTGCCGATACAACAGGCAAGCTGGTGCTGATTGCCGGAGGCGACGGCAAGGGCGCCGATTTTGCGGCGCTGCGCGAACCGATCCGGCGCTATTGCCGCGCCGTGGTGTTGCTCGGCCGTGATGCTGAACGCCTGGGCCAGGCCCTCGGCGATGCCGCGCCGCTGGTGCGGGTAGCCTCCCTGGACGACGCTGTGCAGCGCTGCGCCGAATTGGCACAGCCCGGTGATGCCGTGCTGCTGTCGCCAGCCTGCGCCAGCCTCGACATGTTCAAGAACTTCGAAGAACGCGGGCGCCTGTTTGCCCAGGCAGCGGGAGCACTGGCATGATCTTCGGCATCCTCAAGCCTTACCCGTCGCCGCTGATCAGCGGCCGTGGCATCGACTTGGACTTCCCTCTGCTGGCCGGTTGCCTGGCGCTGCTGGGCCTGGGCCTGGTAATGATCACCTCTGCCTCCTCGGAGGTGGCCGCCGTCCAGTCCGGCAACCCGCTTTACCACATGTACCGGCACCTGGTTTACGTCTTCCTCGGGCTGGTTGCCTGTGGCGCGACCATGATGGTGCCGATCGCCACCTGGCAGCGCATGGGTTTCATGATGCTGCTCGGTGCCTTTGGCCTGCTGGTCATGGTGCTGGTGCCCGGCATCGGGCGCGAGGTCAACGGTTCGATGCGCTGGATCGGCTTCAGCTTCTTCAACGTCCAGCCTTCGGAAATCGCCAAGGTATTCGTGGTCATCTACCTTGCCGGCTACCTGGTACGCCGGCAGACCGAGGTACGTGAGAGCTGGATGGGCTTTTTCAAGCCGTTCATCGTGTTGCTGCCCATGGCCGGTTTGCTGCTGATGGAGCCTGACTTTGGCGCCACCGTGGTGATGATGGGGGCCGCGGCTGCCATGCTGTTCCTGGGTGGGGTGGGGCTGTTCCGCTTCAGCCTGATGGTGGTGCTGGCGGTCGTGGCGGTGTTTGTGCTGGTGCAGGCGCAGCCCTATCGAATGGCGCGACTGATCACCTTCACCGACCCCTGGTCCGATCAGTTTGGCTCCGGCTACCAGTTGACCCAGGCCCTGATCGCATTCGGGCGGGGCGAGTGGCTGGGCGTGGGCCTGGGCAACAGCGTGCAGAAGCAGTTCTACCTGCCTGAAGCGCACACCGACTTCGTGTTCTCGGTGCTGGCCGAAGAGCTGGGTGTGGTTGGCTCGCTGGTCACCATCGCACTATTCGTCTTCGTCACCATTCGCGCGCTTTACATCGGGCTGTGGGCCGAGAAAGCCAAACAGTTCTTCGCCGCGTACATGGCCTTTGGCCTGGCCTTCCTGTGGATTGGTCAGTTCTTGATCAACATTGGCGTGAACGTCGGCCTGCTGCCGACCAAGGGCCTGACCCTGCCGTTCCTCAGCTATGGCGGCAGCTCGCTGGTCATCTGCTGCGCGTGCGTGGGGCTGCTGCTGCGTATCGAATGGGAAAGCCGTACCCATCTGGGCAGCGAAGAACATGAATTCAGCGAGAGCGACTTTGCCGAGGAGCCTGCCCATGGCCGCTGAACACAAGAACGTATTGATCATGGCCGGCGGAACCGGCGGTCACGTGTTCCCAGCGCTGGCTTGCGCGCGCGAGTTCCAGGCGCGTGGCTACACCGTGCACTGGCTGGGCACCCCGCGAGGGATCGAGAATGAACTGGTGCCCCAGGCCGGCCTTACCCTGCATCGGATTCAAGTCAGCGGCCTGCGTGGCAAGGGCAAGCTATCGCTGCTCAAGGCCCCTTTGACCCTGGTCAAGGCCGTGCTGCAGGCCCGGCGCATCATCCACACGCTCAAGCCTGCCTGTGTGCTGGGCTTCGGCGGGTATGTCACAGGTCCCGGCGGCGTGGCGGCGCGCCTTTGCGGGGTACCGCTGATCATTCATGAGCAAAATGCCCGCGCCGGCACCGCCAACCGCTTGCTGGTACCCCTGGCCGCACGGGTATGTGAAGCCTTCCCCGACACCTTCCCGGCCAGTGAAAAGCGCCGCACCACAGGCAATCCGGTGCGTGCAGAACTGTTCATGGATGCCGAGCGTCCTGCGCTTGGCCAGCGTCAACCGCACCTGCTGGTGCTCGGCGGTAGCCTGGGCGCGGAACCCTTGAACACATTGTTGCCTAAAGCGCTGGCCGAAGTGCCCGAAGCCGTACGGCCCCAGGTGTTCCACCAGGCTGGCAAGCAACATGCGTCGACCACCGCCGAGCGATACCGCCAAGCCGATGTCCAGGCGCAGGTCGAGCCCTTTATCAAGGACATGGCCCAAGCCTATGGCTGGGCCGACCTGGTGGTGTGCCGTGCCGGGGCCCTGACCGTCAGCGAGCTGGCGGCAGCGGGCCTGCCCTCCATGCTGGTGCCCTTGCCCCATGCGATCGACGACCACCAGACCCATAACGCCCATTATCTGGCCCGCGAAGGCGCTGCCTTCCTGATGCCACAAGCGACAACTGGCGCAGCGCAGCTCGCTGAACGCCTGAACGAGGTGCTGATGCAACCCGAGAAACTGACTGTCATGGCCGGTACCGCAAGGCGTCTGGCCAAACCTGCTGCAACCAGCACCGTCGTCGATATCTGCCTGGAGGTGGCCCGTGGTTGAGAGCCAGAAAGCCATGCCCCAGCCCAAGATGGGCCGTATTCGTCGTATCCATTTCGTGGGTATCGGCGGTGTCGGCATGTGCGGTATCGCCGAGGTATTGCTGAACCTGGGCTACGAGGTATCCGGTTCGGACCTCAAGGTCTCGCCTGTGACCGAGCGCCTGGAGTCGTTCGGCGCGCAGATCTTCGTTGGCCATCGTGCAGAGAACGCTGCGACCGCTGACGTGCTGGTGGTGTCCAGCGCCATCAACCCGGCCAACCCTGAAGTGGCCACTGCCCTGGAACGTCGCATTCCGGTGGTGCCACGGGCAGAGATGCTGGCCGAACTCATGCGCTACCGCCATGGCGTGGCCGTGGCCGGTACCCACGGCAAGACCACCACCACCAGCCTGCTGGCCTCGGTATTCGCCGCCGGTGGGCTGGACCCCACGTTCGTCATCGGTGGTCGCTTGACTGCAGCGGGCACCAACGCCCAGCTAGGCACCAGCCGTTACCTGATTGCCGAAGCCGATGAAAGCGACGCCAGCTTCCTGCACCTGCAACCGATGGTCGCCGTGGTCACCAACATCGACGCCGACCACATGGCCACCTACGAAGGGGACTTCAACAAACTGAAGAAGACCTTCGTCGAGTTCCTGCACAACCTGCCGTTCTATGGCCTGGCCGTGATGTGCCTGGATGACCCGGTGGTGCGCGAGATTCTGCCTCAGGTCAAGCGCCCGACGGTCACCTACGGCTTCAGCGAAGAAGCCGATATCCGCGCCATCAATGTTCGTCAGCAAGGCATGCAGACGCATTTCACCGTCTTGCGCCGCGACTGTGAGCCGCTGGAGGTTTCGGTGAACATGCCGGGCAACCACAATGTGCTCAATGCACTGGCGACCATCGCCATCGCCACCGACGAAGGCATTCCCGACCAGGCCATTCTCCAGGGGCTCTCCGGGTTTCAGGGCGTGGGCCGTCGGTTCCAGGTGTACGGTGAGCTGCCCGTGGAGGGCGGCAGCGTGATGCTGGTGGACGATTACGGTCATCACCCCACTGAAGTGGCCGCGGTGATCAAGGCCGTGCGTGGCGGCTGGCCAAGCCGCCGGCTGGTGATCGTCTACCAGCCGCACCGCTACAGCCGCACCCGCGACCTGTACGACGACTTCGTCCAGGTGCTCGGTGATGCCAACGTGCTGCTGCTGATGGAAGTCTACCCGGCCGGCGAAGAGCCGATCCCGGGGGCCGATAGCCGCCAGCTGTGCCACAGCATCCGCCAGCGCGGCAAGCTGGACCCGATCTACATCGAGCGCGGCGCCGAGCTGGCGCCGCTGGTTCAGCCGTTGCTGCGTGCCGGCGACATCCTGATCTGCCAAGGTGCCGGCGATGTCGGCGGCCTGGCTCCGCAATTGATGAAAAGCCCGCTGTTTGCCGGCGCCGTGCAGGAGACGTCGAAATGACCAGCGCCTACGACACATTGCCCAGCACCCTGGACGTCAAGGCGTTCGGTCGCGTCGCCGTGCTCTATGGGGGCAAGAGCGCCGAGCGGGAAGTCTCGCTCAAGTCCGGCGCCGCCGTGATTGGCGCGCTCACCGAAGCCGGCGTGGACGTCGTCGCCATCGACGTGGGCGATGACCTGCTTGCGCGTCTGCAAAGCGAAAAAATCGACCGTGCCTTCATCATCCTGCACGGCCGCGGTGGTGAAGACGGCAGCATGCAAGGGCTGCTCGAGTGCCTGGGCATTCCTTACACCGGCAGCGGCATCCTGGCTTCTGCCTTGGCGATGGACAAGCTGCGTACCAAGCAGGTGTGGCAGAGCCTGGGTATCCCCACCCCGCGGCACGCGGTGTTGGCCAGCGAAAGCGATTGTTTGCGTGCCAGTACGGAACTGGGCTTCCCGCTTATCGTCAAACCTGCCCATGAAGGCTCCAGCATCGGCATGGCCAAGGTGAACAGCGAGCAGGAACTGGTCGCCGCCTGGCAAGAGGCCGCCAAATACGATTCTCAGGTACTCGTGGAACAGTGGATTCACGGCCCGGAGTTCACCATTGCGGTGTTGCGCGGGCAGGTGCTGCCGCCGATTGCCCTGGGAACGCCCCACGTGTTCTACGACTACGACGCCAAATACATCGCCAACGATACCCAGTACCGCATTCCCTGTGGGCTCGATAGCGCCAAGGAGCAGGAACTGATCGATCTGACTGCCCGCGCCTGCGATGCCATTGGCATCGAAGGCTGGGGGCGGCTGGACGTGATGCAGGACGAGCAGGGCCGGTTCTGGCTGCTCGAAGTAAACACCGCCCCAGGCATGACTGATCATAGCCTGGTGCCCATGGCGGCCCGCGCGGCCGGCTTGGACTTCCAGCAACTGGTGCTGGCGATCCTGGCCGACAGCGTGGCGACGCGAGGTTAATCATCATGCAGGGCGCAATGGTACGTCAGCAGCAACCCGTTACCGGCCGCAGCAAGCCGGTGCCGCGTGGTGCCAGCCGGCTGGTGGCCGACGAGCCCGTATCGGCGCGCCTGTCGCGTCCAAGCCTGGGCGGCCTCAAGCGCCTGCTGTGGCCGGTGCTGCTGGTAGCCGCAGGCTTCGGCGCCTACGAGGGTGCCATACGGCTCATGCCGTATGCCGACCGGCCGATCACCAAGATCGACGTGCAGGGCGACCTGACCTATATCAGCCAGCAGTCGGTGCAGCAGCGCATCGCACCCTATGTGGCCGCAAGCTTCTTCACCGTCGACCTGCCGGCGATGCGCAAGGAGCTCGAGCAGATGCCCTGGATCGCCCATGCAGAAGTGCGCCGGGTATGGCCGGATGAAGTGGTGATTCGCCTCGAGGAGCAACTGCCGGTGGCGCGCTGGGGTGATGCCGCCTTGCTCAACAACCAGGGCCAGGCCTTCACGCCGCGCGAACTGGCCAACTACGAGCACCTGCCACAATTGGCTGGCCCCCAGCGAGCTCAGCAGCAGGTCATGCAGCAGTATCAGATATTGAGCCAGATGCTGCGCCCATTAGGCTTCTCCATCGCGCGCCTGGAGCTGCGCGAACGAGGCAGCTGGTTCCTCACCACCGGCGCGAGCAGCGCAGCGCCCGGTATCGAGCTGCTGCTGGGGCGCGACCATCTGGTCGAGAAGATGCGCCGTTTCATTGCCATTTACGACAAGACGCTTAAAGAGCAGATCGCCAATATCGCCCGCATCGATCTGCGATATGCCAACGGGCTTGCCGTTGGCTGGCGGGAACCGATTGCACCGACGACGGCCCAACCCGCCGTTGCGAAGAATTAGAGAGAGGCAGGACCATGGCAAACGCGCATAGCGGCAAAATGATCGTCGGGCTGGACATCGGTACCTCCAAGGTAGTGGCCTTGGTAGGTGAGGTGGGCGAAGACGGCATGCTGGAAATCGTCGGGATCGGCACTCACCCGTCCCGCGGCCTGAAAAAAGGCGTGGTGGTGAACATCGAGTCCACCGTGCAATCGATCCAGCGCGCCGTCGAAGAAGCACAGCTGATGGCGGGTTGCCGCATCCACTCGGCCTTCGTGGGTGTCGCTGGTAATCACATTCGCAGCCTGAACTCCCATGGCATCGTCGCCATTCGCGATCGCGAAGTCAGCCTGGCCGACCTTGAGCGTGTGCTCGATGCGGCCCAGGCGGTGGCCATTCCGGCGGACCAGCGGGTGCTGCACACGCTGCCCCAGGACTATGTGATCGATAACCAGGAAGGGGTGCGCGAACCGCTCGGCATGTCGGGCGTGCGCCTTGAAGCCAAGGTTCACGTGGTGACCTGCGCCGTCAATGCCGCGCAGAACATCGAGAAGTGCGTACGCCGCTGCGGCCTTGAAATCGACGACATCATTCTCGAGCAACTGGCATCGGCCTATTCGGTACTGACCGACGACGAAAAAGAGCTGGGCGTGTGCCTGGTCGACATCGGCGGCGGCACCACCGACATCGCGATCTTCACCGAAGGCGCGATTCGCCACACCGCGGTCATCCCGATTGCCGGGGACCAGGTGACCAATGACATTGCCATGGCCCTGCGTACGCCCACACAGTATGCCGAGGAAATCAAGATTCGGTACGCCTGCGCCCTGGCCAAGCTGGCAGGTGCGGGTGAAACCATCAAGGTGCCAAGCGTTGGCGACCGTCCTCCGCGCGAACTGTCGCGTCAGGCGTTGGCCGAAGTGGTCGAGCCGCGTTACGACGAACTCTTCACCCTGATCCAGGCTGAACTTCGTCGCAGCGGTTACGAGGACCTGGTGCCTGCTGGCATCGTCCTGACCGGCGGCACCGCCAAGATGGAAGGCGCGGTCGAGCTGGCCGAGGAAATTTTCCACATGCCGGTACGCCTGGGCGTGCCGCACAGCGTGCGCGGCCTGAGCGACGTGGTACGCAACCCGATTTATTCCACCGGTGTGGGCTTGCTTACCTACGGGCTGCACAAGCAGACCGAAGACCTGCCCTTGACCGGCAACAGCAGCAGCAACAACAGCTATGGCGATGAACCGAAGGCCCCGGTGCTTGAGCGCTTCAAGCGGTGGGTACAAGGCAACTTCTAAGTTTCAAAGCAGTAGTGGTAGGCGCGACAACTAGAGAACTGTAAGGAGAGGGAAAATGTTCGAGCTCGTAGACAACGTCCCGCAAAGCCCGGTCATCAAGGTGATCGGCGTCGGTGGTGGTGGTGGTAACGCCGTCAATCACATGGTCAAGAGCAGCATCGAGGGCGTGGAGTTCATCTGCGCCAACACCGATGCCCAGGCGCTCAAGAACATTGGTGCGCGCACCATCCTGCAACTGGGCACTGGCGTGACCAAGGGCCTGGGTGCTGGCGCCAATCCGGAAGTCGGTCGTCAGGCCGCGCTGGAAGACCGTGAGCGCATCGCCGAAGTGCTGCAAGGCACCAACATGGTGTTCATCACCACAGGCATGGGCGGCGGTACCGGTACAGGTGCAGCGCCGATCATCGCCGAAGTGGCCAAGGAAATGGGCATCCTCACCGTTGCAGTGGTGACCCGTCCGTTCCCGTTCGAAGGTCGCAAGCGCATGCAGATCGCCGATGAAGGCATCCGCATGCTGGCCGAAAGCGTCGACTCGCTGATCACCATCCCCAACGAGAAGCTGCTGACCATCCTGGGCAAGGACGCAAGTCTGCTGTCCGCGTTCGCCAAGGCCGATGACGTATTGGCCGGAGCCGTTCGCGGTATCTCCGACATCATCAAGCGCCCGGGCATGATCAACGTCGACTTTGCCGACGTGCGTACCGTGATGGGTGAAATGGGCATGGCCATGATGGGTACTGGCTGCGCCAGCGGCCCGAACCGCGCTCGCGAGGCGACCGAGGCGGCGATCCGCAACCCGCTGCTCGAAGACGTCAACCTGCAGGGCGCCCGTGGCATCCTGGTCAACATCACCGCAGGTCCGGACCTGTCCCTGGGTGAGTACTCCGACGTGGGTAGCATCATCGAGGCGTTCGCCTCCGACCATGCCATGGTCAAGGTCGGTACCGTGATCGACCCGGACATGCGCGACGAGCTGCATGTCACCGTCGTGGCCACCGGTCTGGGTGCGCGCATCGAGAAGCCGGTCAAGGTGGTGGATAACACCCTGCAGACTGCCCAGCAGGTCTACGAGGCATCCAACCCTGCCCCTGCGCGTCAGGAGCAGCCAGCGGTCAACTACCGTGATCTGGAGCGCCCAACCGTCATGCGCAATCAAGCGCACGCGGGTGCGGCAGCTGCGGCCAAGCTGAACCCTCAGGATGACCTGGATTATCTCGATATTCCGGCCTTCCTGCGTCGTCAGGCTGATTAATGAAATTTATCAGGGCTATGAAGGTGATTGGTATTCATCAAAGGTTGGGTCTGGTATTATCGCCAGCCTTTGTTGATAACTGTTCGCAATTTGCGCTGAAGCGGCCAATGCCATGATTAAACAACGCACCCTGAAGAATACCATCCGTGCCACAGGTGTCGGCCTGCACTCTGGGGAGAAGGTCTACCTGACCCTCAAGCCTGCGCCTGTTGACACCGGCATCGTCTTCCGCCGCGCCGACCTTGACCCTGTGGTCGAGATCCCGGCGCGTGCGGCCAATGTCGGCGAGACAACCATGTCCACGACGCTGGTCAACGGTGACGTCAAGGTCGATACGGTCGAGCATCTGCTCTCCGCCATGGCGGGCCTGGGCATCGATAACGCCTACGTCGAGCTCTCCGCCTCGGAAGTACCGATCATGGATGGCAGCGCCGGACCTTTCGTATTCCTGATTCAGTCTGCCGGCCTGGAAGAACAGGACGCAGCCAAGAAGTTCATCCGCATCCTGCGTGAGGTGACAGTGCAAGAGGGTGACAAGCGCGCCACCTTCCTGCCTTTCGAAGGGTTCAAGGTGAGCTTCGAGATCGACTTCGATCACCCGGTGCTTCGCAACCGGACCCAGAGCGCAAGCGTCGACTTCTCCAGCACCTCGTTCGTGAAGGAAGTCAGCCGCGCCCGCACCTTTGGCTTCATGCGTGACATCGAATACCTGCGCAAGCACAACCTTGCGCTGGGCGGCAGTGTGGAAAACGCCATCGTGGTCGACGAGGAAGGCGTGTTGAACGAAGACGGTCTTCGCTACGAAGACGAGTTCGTCAAACACAAGATTCTCGATGCCATTGGCGACCTGTACCTGCTGGGCAACAGCCTGATTGGCGAGTTCAAGGGCTTCAAGTCCGGCCACGCGCTGAACAACCAGCTGTTGCGCAAGCTGATTGCCGAAACCGATGCCTGGGAAGTGGTCACTTTCGAAGATGCCAGCACGGCGCCGATCTCGTATATGCGTCCTGTCGCGGCTGTGTAAGCTCGAACACTCTCTAGTTCATTGAGGCCACCTTCGGGTGGCCTTTTTTATGGGCGGCTTCGTGCAGCAATTGCCAGGACGTTAGTGGGCAGTGCGCCTGACCAAGCTTCGCAGTCCTTCTGCCTGCTGTCTTGGGCATCGTCTGGCCTGCTCCGCACGCCAGAACTGGCGCTCAGTCCTTGGCCTGCGCATGCGCCGCCAGGCGCTCCAGTGCAGCCCGCAGTTTCGCGTCAGTGATGCCTTCGGCCGTCTGCAGCAGGCTCTGGGCTGCGCTGTTGGACAACTCGGCCGCATGCCCGCCGCGCTTGGCGGGCACCAGGGGTGGCTGCACCTTGAAAAGAATACGCCTGAGGTTGCCGAACGCATCGGTTGCCTGCAATGCCGCCATCAGACGCTTTTGCTGGTAACGCAGGCGCGTGGCCCAGTGTCCGTCGGTGACCACAAGCAGCAGGGTACCGTCGCGCCATGACGCCACGTGGCAGTGCTCGCGTGCAGCCGGTTGCAGCTGGCCTTCGACCAGGCGTTGCAGGTGCTCCAGGCGCTCGGCCTGGTTGAGCAGCAGGCGCAGCGGGCGAACCTGGCGCAGTAGCGCCGATGGCGGCTGGGCGGGGGAGGGTTTGTAGGCCATGGGTGTACGCATGAGGTTACAAGTTGGGCAGTCTAACACTTCAGCGTCAGTCCCGATCACCTGGCGGTTGAGCCCACTGGCCAAGCGCAGGGCTCGACGTACAGGCGCCAGGCCCTGCAAGGTACCCGGCACAGGCGAGTGTTGAACGCTTTCATCTTTCCAGGTCTTGAACTCAGGGGAAATGCCCCTATCTAAGACACGCCCCTGTAAAAGCGCTGTGCCAGCATCGTGGAATCCACCACTTTCATCACCATCGTTTCCGGGTAGAATGCTCGTTCGCATGCGGCCTTAGGGCTGCACGGGCGACTCATGGGGCCGCCCTCCATCCCTACGTGTGGAAGATCCTGCCAATATGTTTGCGCCTTTGTTAAAGAAACTTTTTGGAAGCAAGAACGAGCGTGAAGTCAAACGCATGCTCAAGACGGTGAGTATCGTCAATGCCTTCGAAGAGAAGATGGTGGCCCTCTCCGACGAGCAGCTGCGTGGTAAGACTGCCGAGTTCAAGGAGCGTTTGGCCAAAGGCGAAACACTGGACCAACTCCTGCCCGAAGCCTTCGCCGTCGCCCGTGAGGCCGGCAAGCGTGTGATGGGCATGCGTCACTTCGACGTTCAGCTCATTGGCGGCATGACCCTGCACGAGGGCATGATCGCGGAGATGCGCACCGGTGAGGGCAAGACCCTGGTCGGTACCTTGGCCGTCTACCTCAATGCGTTGTCCGGCAAGGGCGTGCACGTGGTCACCGTCAACGACTACCTTGCTCGTCGTGACGCCAACTGGATGCGCCCGCTGTACGAATTCCTCGGCCTGTCGGTCGGTATCGTCTCTGCGTTCCAGCCGCCCGAAGAAAAACGCGCAGCCTACGCTGCCGATATCACGTACGGCACCAACAACGAATTCGGCTTCGACTACTTGCGCGACAACATGGCGTTCAGCCAGGACGAGAAGTTCCAGCGTGAACTGAACTTCGCCGTGATCGACGAAGTGGACTCGATCCTCATCGACGAAGCCCGTACGCCGTTGATCATTTCCGGCCAGGCCGAGGACAGCTCCAAGCTGTACATCGAGATCAACCGCCTGATCCCACGCCTGACCCAGCACATCGAGGAAGTCGAAGGCCAGGTCACCCAGGAAGGCCACTTCACCATCGACGAGAAGACCCGCCAGGTCGAGCTCAACGAAGCCGGTCACCAGTTCATCGAGGAAATGCTCACCCAGGTCGGTCTGCTGGCCGAGGGCGAGAGCCTGTACTCGGCGCACAACCTGGGCCTGCTGACGCACGTCTATGCCGGTCTGCGCGCGCACAAGCTGTTCCATCGCAACGTCGAATACATCGTGCAGGACGGCCAGGTGCTGCTGATCGACGAGCACACCGGGCGTACCATGCCGGGTCGCCGTCTGTCCGAAGGCCTGCACCAGGCCATCGAGGCAAAGGAAAACCTCAACATCCAGGCCGAGAGCCAGACCCTGGCTTCCACCACGTTCCAGAACTACTTCCGTCTGTACTCGAAACTGTCGGGCATGACCGGCACCGCCGATACCGAGGCTTTCGAGTTCGCCCAGATCTACGCCCTGAACGTGATGGTCATTCCGCCGAACAAGCCCCTGGCGCGCAAGGACCACAACGACCTGGTGTACCTGACCGCCGAAGAGAAGTACGCCGCGATCATCGCCGACATCAAGGAAACCCTGAAGCAGGGTCGGCCGGTGCTGGTGGGTACGGCGACCATCGAAACCTCCGAGCACATGTCCAACCTGCTGCACAAGGAAGGCATCGAACACAAGGTACTGAACGCCAAGTACCACGAGAAGGAAGCCGAGATCATCGCCCAGGCCGGCGCGCCAGGCGCGCTGACCATTGCCACCAACATGGCCGGTCGTGGTACCGACATCCTGTTGGGCGGTAACTGGGAAGCTGAAGTGGCCGCACTGGAAAACCCTACGGACGAGCAGATCGCGCACATCAAGGCCGACTGGCAGAAGCGTCACCAGCAGGTTATCGAGTCCGGTGGCCTGCACGTCATCGCCTCCGAGCGTCACGAATCGCGTCGTATCGACAACCAGCTGCGCGGTCGTTCCGGTCGCCAGGGTGACCCGGGTTCCAGCCGCTTCTACCTCTCGCTCGAAGACAGCCTAATGCGCATCTTCGCCTCTGATCGGGTGAAGAACTTTATGAAGGCGCTGGGCATGCAGTCGGGCGAAGCCATCGAACACCGCATGGTCACCAACGCCATCGAGAAGGCCCAGCGCAAGGTCGAAGGCCGCAACTTCGATATCCGCAAGCAGTTGCTCGAATACGACGACGTGGCCAACGAGCAGCGCAAGGTCATCTACCACATGCGCAACAGCCTGCTGGCCGCAGAGAACGTCGGCGACACCATTGCCGAATTCCGCAAGGAAGTGCTCGATGCCACCATCAGCCAGCACATCCCGCCGCAGTCGCTGCCTGAGCAGTGGGACGTGGCCGGCCTGGAAGCCTCGCTGTCCAGTGACTTTGCCATGAAGTTGCCGATCCAGCAGTGGCTCGACGAAGACGACCACCTCTACGAAGAAACCCTGCGCGAGAAACTGCTGCACGAAATCACCACGGCCTACACCGAGAAAGAGGACCAGGCCGGGATAGAAGCACTGCGCACCTTCGAGAAGCAGATCCTGCTGCGCGTGCTGGACGACCTGTGGAAGGACCACCTGTCGACCATGGACCACCTGCGTCATGGTATCCACCTGCGCGGCTACGCCCAGAAGAACCCGAAGCAGGAGTACAAGCGCGAGTCGTTCACCCTGTTCCAGGAGCTGCTCGAGTCGATCAAGCGCGACGCCATCCGTGTGCTCTCGCACGTTCAGGTTCGCCGTGAGGATCCTGCCGAGGAAGAAGCACGTCTGCGCCGCGACGCCGAAGAGCTGGCCAGCCGCATGCAGTTCGAGCACGCGCCAGCACCTGGTCTTGAAAGCGAGCAGTTGGCCGAGGAGGGTGCTGAGGTAGCCGTAGCCGCCGAGCCTGTGCGCAATGAGCAGAAACTGGGTCGCAACGAGCCGTGCTGGTGTGGTTCGGGCAAGAAGTTCAAGCACTGCCACGGCCAGATCGAGTGATCTGACCGCCGGGCCGTCACAAGGCGCACGGCGTCTTGTGGGCCGCTCAATGCCAAGGGGCTACTGCGCAGCTCATCGCCGGCACGCCACTGCCGGACTGGGTTGCGCCGATTCAAGCCATACGGTGTGCCTGGTTCGGCCGGGCTTGCCAGAGATGGGCCGCACAGCGGCCCTTTTTTTCACCAAACGTATTTTCTAGGAGCGCTCCAATGGCTGTTGGTCTTGGTCCTTTGCCTACGCTGCACCCTGTCCCGGGTTTCGAACTCGGCATTGCCTCTGCCGGCATCAAGCGCCCGGGGCGCAAGGATGTGGTGGTCATGCGCTGCGCCGAGGGTTCGAGTGTGGCCGGTGTGTTCACCCTCAACGCCTTCTGCGCCGCCCCCGTGATCCTGGCCAAGCAGCGGGTACAGGGCACCGTGCGCTACCTGCTGACCAACACTGGCAATGCCAATGCCGGTACGGGCGCCCCCGGCCTGGAAGCTGCGCAGCGGACCTGCGCTAAACTCGCCGAGCTTGCCGGTGTGCCCGCCGAATCGGTTTTGCCGTTCTCCACCGGCGTGATTGGTGAGCCCCTGCCGGTCGAGAAGATCGAAGGCGCCTTGCAAGCTGCCCTGGATAACTTGTCGGAAAACAACTGGGCTGAAGCGGCCACAGGCATCATGACCACCGACACCTTGCCCAAGGGCGCGAGCCGTCAGTTCCAGCACGACGGCGTGACCGTGACCGTAACCGGTATCAGCAAGGGTGCGGGCATGATCCGCCCGAACATGGCAACCATGCTGGGCTACATCGCCACCGACGCCAAGGTCGCGCCAGGGGTACTCAAGGACTTGATGCTGGACGGGGCCAACAAATCGTTCAACCGCATCACCATCGACGGCGATACTTCGACCAACGACTGCTGCATGCTCATCGCCACCGGTCAGGCCGACCTGCCGGAAGTCACCCAGGCCAGCGGAGCCCTGTTCGAAGCCTTGAAAAAGGCAGTTTTCGAGGTTTGCATGGAGGTGGCCCAGGCCATTGTCCGTGACGGTGAAGGGGCGACCAAGTTCGTGACCGTGCAGGTCAACGGCGGTGGCAATCATCAGGAATGCCTGGACGTCGGCTACGCGGTGGCGCACTCGCCGCTGATCAAGACCGCACTGTTCGCCTCCGATCCGAACTGGGGCCGCATCCTTGCAGCGGTTGGGCGTGCCGGCGTGCCCGCGCTGGATGTGAGCCTGATCGATGTGTACCTGGATGAGGTGTGCATTGCCAGCCAGGGCGGCCGTAGCCCAAGCTACACCGAAGACCAGGGCGCCCGGGTGATGGCCCAGGAAGAAATCACCATCCGTATCGACCTTGGCCGTGGTCAGTGCAGTGAAACCATCTGGACCACCGACCTTTCTCACGAATACGTGAAGATCAACGCCGAGTACCGCACCTGATGCCGCCGGGGCCGTTCGCGGTCCCGATGTGTCAATGCCAAGGGAGCAGAACCATGAGCTTTATGCCAACCCCATCGTCCATGGTCGGCGTGACGGAGCGTGACCGATGAAACGGGTTCACGTCGTTGCAGCCGTGATTCGGGGTATGGACGGGCGGATACTCATCGCCCGTCGCGCCGACACCCAACACCAGGGCGGCCTCTGGGAGTTTCCGGGAGGCAAGGTGGAGCCAGGGGAAAGCGTCGAGGCCGCGCTGGCGCGTGAGCTCGACGAGGAGCTGGGCATCCAGGTAACCCGCTCGCGGCCCTTGATCAAGGTCAGTCACGATTACCCCGACAAACACGTACTGCTTGAGGTACGCGAGGTCGAGGCCTTCACCGGTGAGCCCCATGGCGCCGAGGGGCAACCGCTGGCCTGGGTCGCGCCGCGCGAGCTGCCGGACCATGCGTTTCCCGAGGCCAACAAGCCCATCGTCACCGCTGCCCGGCTGCCGGATCAGTACCTGATCACACCGGACGGCCTGGACGTGCCTGACATGCTCAAGGGGATCCAGAAGGCCGTGGCCAATGGCATCCGGCTGATCCAGTTGCGTGCACCGGACATGTACGACCCCAAGTATCGGGATGTGGCGGTGGATGCGGTGGGGTTATGCGCGGGCAAGGCTCAGCTGATGCTCAAGGGGCCACTGGAATGGCTGGGCGACTTCCCGTCGGCAGGCTGGCACCTGACCGCGGCGCAGTTGCGCAAGTATGCCGACAAGGGCAGGCCGTTCCCGGTCCAGCGCTGGCTTGCCGCCTCCTGCCACAACGCCGAGGAGCTAGCCCTGGCCAAACAAATGGGGGTGGACTTCGTCACCCTGTCGCCGGTCCAGCCTACCGAAAGCCATCCACAGGCCGCGCCGCTAGGCTGGGAACAGGCCCAGCGCCTGATTGCCGGGTTCGACCGGCCGGTGTACCTGCTCGGTGGCGTGGGGCCAGAGGCGCGCGAGCAAGCCTGGCTAGCCGGGGCGCAGGGCGTTGCGGGTATCAGGGCGTTCTGGCCGGCTCTTTGACGGCGGGCCAGTACGGCAAGCGCCAAGGCGTCAGCCCTGAGGTTTTTCGGCGGGCTGCCACAGCACTTCAGCGATCCCTTGCCGCCTGCCAATGATGCGGGCGGCAACGAACAGCAGGTCCGATAGGCGGTTGATGTACGCCAGGCCGACACCTTCCAGTGGCTCTACGGTATTGAGGTGCTGGCAGCGTCGCTCGGCGCTGCGTGCCAGGCTGCGGCACACGTGCGCCTGGGCGACCAGCGCCGACCCGCTGGGCAGGATGAAATTCTTCAATGGGCCCAGTTCGTCGTTCCACACATCGATGGCCGCCTCCAGCCGCTCCACCTCAGCGGTGGTCAGGGCCTGGTAAATGGGCATGGCCAGCTCCCCACCCAGGTCGAACAGGCGGTGCTGACAGGGCGCCAGCACGCGGCTGACTTCGTCCAGACCTTGTTCATCCAGGCCAGCCAGCAACAAGCCAAGCTGGCTGTTGAGGCTGTCCACCTCACCGATGGCTTCGATGCGTGGATGATCCTTGGGCACTCGCCGGCCATCGCCCAGGCCGGTTTCCCCAGTGTCGCCAGTGCGGGTATAGATCTTGGACAAGCGGTAGCCCATGTCATTGCTCCGTGTTGACCGGCAGCGGCGGATGCGGCTGGCCGAGGGGCAGGCGCAGGGTGAAACAGGTTCCCTGCCCAGGTGTGGAATGCACCTCCATCTGCCCCTTGTGGTTATTGGTGATGATGAAGTACGACACCGAAAGCCCAAGGCCGGTGCCCTGGCCGATTTCCTTGGTCGTGAAGAAAGGCTCGAAGGTGCGCTTGCGCACGGCTTCGGGCATGCCCACGCCATTGTCCTCCACCTGGATTTCTGCCCAGGGTGGCGCAAGCCGTGTGCGCAGGATGATACGGCCTGGCTCGCAAGGTGCCGGGCGCTGGTGAATAGCCTGGGCGGCGTTCTTGAGCAGGTTGAGCAATACCTGCTCCAGTTCGTTGGCGGTGCAGGGCACAGGCCCCAGCGCCGGGTCGAACTGGCGCACGATAGCCTGGCCCTTGAAGTCGAAACCGATGGCCAGGTCGAAGTCGTTGCCTGCTATGTCCACCGCCTGGTCGATCAGGGCAGGCAGGTCACAGGGCGCCAGTTCGCGCGTGCTGCGGCGGCTGAAACTGAGCATGTGGGTGACGATCTTGGCGGCCCTGGCCCCCGCTTGCTGGATGCCATCGAGCAACTGCGGCACTTCGCGGCTTTGCAGGTAGCCGTTGACCGTGGCCAGGTCGATCCCCAGCGCCTGGGCCTGCTCAAGATTGCGCGGTAGGTCGGGTGACAGGCGGCGGCGGATGTTCTGCACGTTGTGCAGGATGGCCCCGAGCGGGTTGTTGATTTCGTGGGCCATGCCGGCTGCCAGGCCTCCGACCGAGAGCATCTTTTCCGACTGCACCATCATCTCTTCGAGCGACAGGCGCTGGGTGATGTCATCGATCCGGATCACCACGCCCCGGCCTCCACCGCCGGTGAGCGGGTAGAAGGTCAATGCGTAATGCCGCGGCTCGTCATCCTTGTGCCAGGTGACACGGTCGATTTTTGCCACCCGGTGCCGCTCCACCGTGTCCTTCAACTGTGGCAAGAAGGGTTTGAGTGGCGCGAAGGCCATGAACACCGGCTGGTTGAGCGCCTCGTTGAGGGTCGTGCCGGATAACGCCGTCGCCTCTTGATTCCACTGGGTCACATACAGCTGCTCATCCAAGGCGATCAGGGCCGAGGGCATGGAGTCGATGATGCTGTTCAGGTAGTTCTGAAAGCCTGTGAGCTTCTTCTCGATTTTGCTGCGCACCTGCACTTCGAGCTCGAGTTTGCGATTGGTATGGCGCGTTTCCTCGGCCAACCCCTGGGCCTGGTCGTAGGCGCTCTGGAACTCGTCCCGGGCACGCTTGAGCTGGTGCTCGCGGGCTTCGATGCGCGAGAGCATGGTATTGAAGGCATTGGCCAGGCTACCGATCTCGTCGTCGTTGCCGCGTTGGGCCCGCAGCGCATAGCTCTCCTCACGGGTGACCTGGCGGCTGAGTTCTTCGAGCTGGTTGATCGGTTGGGTGATCAGGCGTTTGATCTGCCGGGCAATGAAGAGCCACAACAGCACACTGAACACCAGAATGGCCAGGCTTGCACTGAGCGTCCCGGTATAGAAGGCCGTGGGCAGTTCGCTGCTGGCCACCAGCAGCAAGTGCGCCGGCGGGCTACCGGCCCGCGGCAGGCGAATCAACTGCGTGCTGCGAAACTCCATGAATCGCCAGCCTTCTATGTTGCGAAAGCGCTTGGGCAGTGTCAGGGGGTCGCCATGCTGCAACTGGGCGAGCATGCGCCCGTCGCTGCCATACAAGGCGGCGGCGCGCAGCGGCGCATAGCTGTCCAGTTCATCGAGCAACGCCTGGGCCGAGGCGGAATCGTCTGCCGCGCGGGTCGACAGCTCGGGGTTGGAGACCAGCCGCCCGATGGTCTGAAGCGCTTGCGGTGCCATGCTTTCCTGGGTGATCCAGTAGGCGGCGCTGATGAAGGTCAGGTTCGCCACCAGCAAAATGGTCACCAGCAACACGAGCAAAGCTGCCAGCAGCTTCTGCCCGACGGGGAGGTTCTCCAGGCGTTGACGCAGCGTCATGGGCAAGGCGATGTCCGTGTGGGTTCAAGGGCCGCGTCAGTCGCAGGGCAAGCCCCGCGCGCGCAAGTTATCGACCAGGCGTTGGTGCAGGTGTTCCAGATACGGCAGGTGCAGCCCATGTCGGCGGGCTGCCTGACAGGCATACCCCAGCAGGTAGTGCACTTCGGTGCGCCGCCCAGCCTGTACATCCTGGTACATCGAAGCGTAGTTGCTGGCGGTGGCCAGGAGCACCCGTTGTACGTCCTGCTCAAGGTTCTGGGCGGCCTGCGGCTGGCCGCACTGAAGCAACAGGCTCTCGAGTTCAAGGCACAGTGCCTGCACCTGATCGAGGTGGCCGAGCAGGCCCCCGTTGCGACACTGGTGCAGCACGGTTAGCGGGTTGATCGCGCAGTTGATGGCCAGCTTGCGCCAGAGCCGGGTGAGGATGTCGGGCGTCCATTGGGCAGGGATACCCGCCGCTTGCAAGTCCTCGAGCCACGGCGGTGGTGCAGGATTGCCAGGGTCCCCCAGCCAGTTGTACCCCTGCCCGGCGAAGCGCACCTGCCAGTCATGTTCCAGGTAGGCGCCTTCGGTGCTGGAGACGAAGATACAGCGGGCCTGCGGCACCTGCCTGGCCACCTCGTCCTGGCTACCCAGGCCGTTCTGCAACAACAGCACCTCGGCCCCCGGCACCAGACGGCCGGCAACGCTGGCCACGGCCGGCGCCGCGTCGTAGGCCTTGCAGGCCACCAGCAGACGGTGGATCGGCCCAATACCCTGGGCGGTCTCGGCCGGGATGGCGTAGTGGGCGGTCAGGTCTTGTTCCAGCAAGCCAAGGCTGCCCACTTGCTGGTAGGCCTGCAACCGCGTGCTGTCACGCAAGATCAGGCGCACGGCCTTGCTGGCCCGCGCCAGACGACAAGCCCACAGGCTGCCCAGGCTACCTGCGCCGAGAATGTGCCAGGTGCTGCTCATATGCGTTTCGCAACCGTTATAATGAGCCCGCATTTTAACCGTCAAACCCAGCGCGCTCCATCTTCAGTCCGAGCGCGCTTTTATTTTGGGAGAGTAACCATGCCTTCGTTCGACGTGGTATCGGAACTGGACAAGCACGAAGTGCAGAACGCGGTCGACAATGCCATCAAGGAGCTCGACCGCCGCTACGACCTCAAGGGCAAGGGCAGCTTCGAGTTCAAGGACAAAGAGCAGACCGTCATGCTCACCGCCGAGGAAGAGTTCCAGCTCGAGGCGATGCTCGAAATCCTGCGCCTGGCCCTGGTCAAGCGCAAGATCGACGTCAAGTGCCTGGAGACCAAGGACCCCTATGCGTCCGGCAAGGAGAAAAAGCAGGAGGCCAAGTTCCGCGAGGGCATCGACAAAGACCTGGCGAAAAAGATCGTCGCCACCATCAAGGATGGCAAGCTCAAGGTCCAGGCCGCCATTCAGGGCGAGCAGGTACGGGTTACCGGCAAGAAGCGCGATGATCTGCAGGAAGCCATCGCCTTGCTGCGTACCAAGGAATTCGACATGCCGCTGCAGTTCAACAACTTCCGCGACTGACCCGGGCCGCCGGAACCCCCATGCAGTTGCGGCTGTCCATGGGGGCCTGGCCGCTGAAATGCAGGCGGCCCGACGTATTGTGCAATCGCCGCTCGGCATCAGGAGATGAATATGGATTTGAGTGCTGAAGTCGATCAGCTGGTCCGCCAATCCGAAACCTGGATTCCCATGATCATGGCGTACGGCAGCCGCCTGCTGCTGGCGCTGGTGACCCTTGCCATTGGCTGGTGGGTGACCAACATCGTCAGCGACCGGCTGGCAAGGCTCGTGGGCCTTAAAGTTCACGACCCAGCGCTGCAGAACTTCATTCGCACGCTGGCCAACATCGTGCTGAAGATCCTGCTGGCCATCAGCGTGGCCTCGATGATCGGTATCGAGACGACCTCCTTCGTGGCGGCCATCGGTGGTGCCACCCTGGCCATCGGCCTGGCGCTGCAAGGCAGCCTGGCGAACTTCGCAGGCGGCGTCCTGATCCTGCTGTTCCGCCCGTTCCGCCTCGGTGACTGGATCGAGGCCCAGGGCGTAAGTGGTACCGTGGACAGCATCCAGATCTTCCACACGGTGCTGCGGACCGGCGACAACAAGACCGTGATCCTGCCCAACGGCTCCCTGTCCAACGGGATCATCACCAACACCAACCGCCAACCTACCCGCAAGGTGGTGTTCGACGTGGGGGTGGACTACGAGGCTGACCTGCAGAAGGCGCGCAACGTCCTACTGGAACTGGCCCAAGACCCACGTGTGCTGGCCGACCCCGCCCCTGTGGCGGTGGTGTCCACCCTGGGTGACAGCTCGATCACCGTCTCGCTGCGTCTATGGACAAAGACCTCGGACTACTGGGACGTGATCTTCATGCTCAACGAGCAGGCGCGTGACCGTTTGAAGGCAGAGGGGATCGACATTCCATTCCCGCAGCGGGTCATTCGCGTGGTGCAGGAAACGGCCGCGCAGTAAGACCTCAGCGCAGGCTGGCATCGATCGAGCCCGCCCTGCGGGTTCAGCAGCGTCCTTCAGAGGGCCTGCTGGGCGCGCAGGGCGGGCTTCGTTGCTCAAGGCGCTCAATGGACGCGCGCTTACACTTGCTCACAGTCAGTCATTGCGATTTCTGGCATATAGCCTCGTTCCCCGTCATCTTCGTAAACCATCATGAAACCACTGCTGTACATCACCCCGTTGCGGGCCTTGTTGTTCGGCCTGACTCTCGCACTGTTCGAACTGCTGACCTACCTGGCCAGCGACGCCGTCATGCCGGCGATGCCCGTTGTGGTGGGCGAGCTCAAGGCCGGCCCCGAATACATTCCACATGCGCTCAATCTCTATCTGCTCGGTGGCGTCTTGCTGCAATGGCTGATCGGGCCGTTGGCCGACCGCTATGGCCGCCGACCGCTGCTGCTCATAGGTTGCGCATTCTTCGGCCTGGCGTGCCTGGGCACCTTCTGGGTCCATGACATCGGCCTGTTCAACCTGCTGCGTCTGCTGCAAGGCATCGGGCTAGGGTTCGTGGTCACGGTCAGTTACCCCGCACTCAACGAGGCATTCAGCGAGGCGGATGCCGTGCGCATGATGGCCCTGCTAGCCAATATCGCCTTGCTTTCGCCACTGCTGGGGCCTTTGGTGGGGACGTTATTGCTGCAATGGCTGGACTGGCGCTGGTTGTTCGTGGCGTTCGCCATTGGCGCCGTGGTCGCCTGGTTGCTTCTGTATCGGTTGATGCCCGAAACCCTGGGGGTGGAGCGGCGCGACGGCTCGCGCCTGGCCTTTACCCCGATCCACCTGCTGCCCTTGCTGGCCGGATACGGGCAGCTGCTGTCGAACCGACGCTTCGTCGCCGGGAGCGCCGCCCTGGGCCTGGTTGGCCTGCCATTGATCGGCTGGATTGGCCTGTCCCCGGTGCTGCTCATCCACGATGAGGGGCTAAGCACGCTCGCCTATGCCCTGTGGCAGTTGCCGGTGTTCGGCGGGCTGATTCTGGGCAACCTGATCATCAACCACATTGCCGACCGTTATCCGCTGCCGACATTGGTGCGCGGTGCGCTGTGGCCGTATGTGGCCGGGCTTTGCCTGATGGTGGTGGCAACCTGGGTATGGCCGAGCGTCATCAGCCTGGTGGCGGGCCTGTCGCTCTACGCACTGGGCCTGGGTGTCGCCAATGCCGTGCTCTATCGCATGACATTGTTCGCCAGCACGCAAAGCAAAGGCCTGGTCTCGGCCATGCTCGGCATGATCACCATTGCGCTGCTGGGATTGGGCGGGGCTCTGCTGGCCATGATTGGTGCCGGTGCCAGCCTTTTGCACTTTGCCGTGGCGGCCGGTGTGGCAGGGGGGGTGGCCCTTTGCCCGCTGTGGTCGCTGTTGAGGGGGCGCAGTGCCCAAGCGACTATGATGCCTTAGGTCGATACACAGGCCTTGCCCTTGCAAGGCATGCTGTTCAGGGCTGCTCGCGGGCCGGGGCAGGCTGGCTTGCCGGCTGGCCGGGCGTGCCGTCCTGGCGCCACTGCAAGGCGATCAGGATCAAGGTCGGCACCCCAAGCAGCGCGGTGATCAGGAAGAAATCGTGGTACCCGAACTTCTCCACCATGACACCGGAATAGCCGCCGATCAGGCGTGGCAGCAGCAACATGATCGAGCTCAGCAGCGCATACTGGGTGGCCGAGAACTTGAGGTTGGTCAGGCTCGACAGGTAGGCGACAAAGGCTGAAGTCGCCATGCCTGAGCTGAAGTTGTCCAGGGAAATGGTCACCACCAGCATTTCCAGGTTCGGGCCCATGTCCGCCAGCATCAGGAACAGAATGTTGGTGCCGGCAGATGCTACGCCACCGATGAACAGGATGGGCATGATGCCGAAGCGCACGATGAGCAAGCCACCCACACCGGCGCCCACCAAGGTCATGATCAGGCCGAAAATCTTGCTGACACTGGCGATCTGGTCCTTGGTAAAGCCCATGTCGATGTAGAACACGTTGGCCATGACGCCCATCACCGTGTCAGACATGCGGTAGGTGGCGATCAGGCCGAGCAGCAGCAGGGCTTGCCAGCGGTAGCGCACGATGAAGTCATTGATGGGCGTGAGCACCGGCGCGAGGCCGCGGCGGCCAAGGCTCGACAGGCAAGCCCAGGACAGCAGCACGTACAGGATCAAGCGCAGGAAGGCGCGGTCTTCGAGCAGCAGGTCCAGGGGCGTGGCGTCGCCCGAGATCACGCTCGACCAGCCCGTATTGAACATCTGCGTGAAGCTGGCCGGCACCGACACCAGCAGGATGATGAGCACGAACACCGAGGCCAACTGGTGGGCCAACCCGTAGCGGGCTGCCGACAGTTGAGTGCGCAGGGGCACGGGCGGTTCACGCATGACCAGGGTCGTGAACAGGGCTGGGAGCATCATGACTGCGAACATGACATAGGTGCCGGCCCACGCCTTGTGCAGGTAGCTGAACCCGGTGGAGCCAAACCATTCTGCAAAGAACAGTGCGCCGGCCGTGGCGAGCAGGGCGGCGACGCGATAACCGGCCATGTAGCTGGCGGCCAGGGCCGCCTGGCGTTGGTCATCGGCGATTTCCAGGCGGTAGGCATCCACGGCGATATCCTGGGTAGCCGAGGCAAAGGCCACCAGGACGGCCAGGGCGATCAGCCAGGAGAGGTGCTGTTGCGGGTCGCACAGGCTCATGCCGACCAGGCCCACCACGACCAGTGCCTGGGACAGCAGCAGCCAGGAACGGCGACGCCCCATCCCGCCCAGAAGCGGTAAACGCCATTGGTCCAGCAGCGGCGACCACACCCATTTGAAGGCATAGGCCAGGCCGATAAGGCTGGCATAGCCGATGGTTTCCCTGGCTACGCCGGCTTCGCGCAACCATACGGAGAGGGTCGAGAACACCAGCATGTAAGGCAGGCCGGCCGCGAAGCCGAGCAGCAAAAGCACCAGGGTTGACGGGCTGGCATAAGCAGCAAGCGCAGCGCGCCAGGTTTTACGGGGCATGGACCAACATCTGCCTCAAGTTTCCAGGACAAAGCGCGCACTCTAACCGCTGTGCTCCATCGGGCGCCAGCCATGGCGCGTCATATCCACGCGATTGTTGGCCACCTGCACACCTTCGGCACGCAAACGGGCCCGTTGCTCATCGCCCGATGGCGTACCCGAAGGCAGGCTCAGGCGACCACCTGCGCCCAGCACCCGATGCCAGGGCAAGCGCGTGCCCTGGGGCAGTTGCGACAGTGTGCGTCCCACCCACCGTGCGGCTTTGCCAAGCCCGGCAAGCTCGGCCAATTGGCCATAGCTCACCACATGCCCGGCAGGCACCTGGCCGAGCACCGAATAAAGTGCCGTCCGTCGGCCCTCTGAAGTTTCCAAGGTATGACCCATCGCGTCGGACACCAGACCCTCCCTGGGGTGTAGATGAAACCTGACCAACGGCCAGTAAATGAGAGTGGAACTCATCGGCACATTGCAGGTCTTTGCTTGCTCTTGCCGGTTGCATCCGGATAATGCCCGGTTTTCTCGCCAAATCGAACCTGTAGCCTGCTTATGTCACTTAAATTACTGCTGTCATTGCTTGCCGCGTCCTGCTGCGCATCCCCGGCGATTGCCGATACCGTCTGGATGAAGAACGGCGACCGTCTGAGCGGCAAGATCAAGGTGTTCGACGGCGGCAAGCTGTTGCTCGAGACGCCTTACGGCGGTTCGATCGCCTTGGACTGGAAACAGGTCAAGACCCTGGAAAGCGACCAGGAGCTGCTGGTCAAGCAGGATGCCTACTCTGGCGAGAAGGCCAAGTCGCTCAAGGCAGCCGAGGCCGGCAAGGTGACCCTGGCCAACGGCGAGGCACCCAAGACGGTGGACCTGGCGAGCATCGAGCAGATCATGAAGCCCAAGCCGGTGGTCGAGGACCTGGTCTGGAAAGGCAATGTCGATGTGGCGCTGGACTACAAGCGGGCCGAGAACGACACCGACGACTACGACGTCAGTTTCAAGACTACTGCGCGTCATGGGCGCTGGCGTCATAACGCCGAAGGCGAATACAACCGCGAGACCAAGGACGATGTCACCACCACCGACAACTGGAGCGCCGAGTACGCGCTGGACCGCTTCCTGACAGAGAAATGGTTCTGGCAGGGGCGCGCCGAGTACAAGCGTGACCGTATCGAAGACCTCGCCCGCCAGCGCACGGTGGGTACCGGCCCTGGCTACCAGTTCTGGGACGATGAGCTGGGTGCCTTCTCGCTGGGCTCGTTGATCAACCGCACCGACTTCGAGTACCAAGACGGTGAGAAGGACAACTTCTATTCCGCCGCTGTGAAGTGGGACTACACCCGGTACCTGATCGGCAAGAAGGTGCAGCTGTTCACCAACGGCGAGCTGGCAAAGCCCCTGGGTAATGTTGCCGACTATTCCCTGGACGCCGAAGTCGGCTTGCGCTACAAGGTCACCGACTGGGCGTCGCTGAACCTCAAGGCCGAGAAGGACATCATCAGTGGCACCCGCGAAAGCGACCTGGACAAGACCCGCTACACTGCAGGCTTTGGCGTTACCTGGTAAGCCGTCGAGGTCAAGCCGGGCGATTGGCGCCAGGCCTGCCTTGGTCGCGCTTGTGCCAGCCATCACTGCCTGCTGCCTACAGGGTTTCAGCGAGGGGTTTTGAAGTGAGTGAGAACGCCGTCCGTCCTGCACGGGAATTGCTGCTCAAGGAATACCGGGGAGTCTTGTCGACCCATTCCAAGTCCATGCCGGGTTTCCCGTTCGGTTCGGTCGTGCCCTATTGCCTCGATGCAGAGGGCAGGCCCCTCATCCTGATCAGCCGTATCGCCCAGCACACGCATAACCTGAGTAAAGACGCCAAGTGTTCGTTGCTGGTGGGCGAACGCGAGGCGCAGGACGTGCAGGCGGTCGGGCGGCTGACCGTAATGGCCGAGGCGCGCAAGCTGCAGGACCCGGCCAACATCGAGGCAGCGGCCCTGCGCTATTACCGCTACTTTCCGGACGCGGCCGACTACCACCAGGCTCACGACTTCGATTTCTGGGTGCTTGAGCCGGTGCGCCACCGGTACATTGGTGGCTTCGGTGCTATCCACTGGCTCGATCAGGTGACCTTGGCCAATCCCTTCGCCGGCAAGGTCGAGAGCGGCATGATCGAGCACATGAACAGCGACCACGCCGCCGCCATCGCGCACTATGTGCAGCTTGCCGAGCTTCCCAGCCACATCCCTGCGCAGTTGGTCGGTATCGACAGCGAGGGGATGCACCTGCGCATCGGCCAGGCGATCCACTGGTTAGCATTCCCGAGCCGTTGCAATACGCCGACACAAGTGCGCGAAGCCTTGGTTTTGCTGGCCCGCGCCGATCACTGGCCGGTCTTGAGCGAAATACCTGCTTGAAAAGCGGAGCACACGCATCCATTTGTAGGTCTTACTGCAAGGGTGTCTTGCGACGAGGAATGCTTTGATGCGTGTTTTTCTACTGCTGCTTCTGCTGTTTCCCGTGCTGGAGCTGTTCGTCTTCGTGAAAGTCAGCGCCGCCATCGGTTTTTTCCCCGCGTTGCTGCTCATCATCGCCGGCTCCGCCCTCGGGGTCCTGGTCATGCGAGTGGCCGGGTTGGCCACGGCCCTGCGTGCACGTGAAAGCCTGCAGCGCGGTGAGCTGCCTGCCGAGGACATGTTCCATGGCATGATGCTGGCGGTCGGCGGCGGGCTATTGATGATCCCCGGTTTTATCAGCGACGTGCTTGGCCTGCTGTGCCTGTTGCCCTTTACCCGCCAGTTGGCGGCTCGCAAGATGCGCGAGCGCGCCCAGGCCCAAGCGACCCGCCAGCGCGCGTTCCAGGATGACCCGTTGCAGGGCCAGCCCCCGCATGGCGGGGGCCATCGACCCAATGTGATCGAAGGCGAGTACGAACGCCGCGATCAGTGAGAACAGGGCCGCCAAGCGGCCCTTTTTCATGCCTGTGCAAAAAAATTTCCCTACCAAGCCTTGTAATCGATTCGGTCGGCCTCATGTAGTGGTCACCGCAAGGTTTCTGGTGGCGACACCAGACATGACTCAGGCCGTTTGCTCGTGGCGAGCGGCCTTCCGGCAACGCCGGACAGCATCAAACCGCCGGTGTCGACACCGGCCGATGAAAACCACAATTTGGGAGAGATCGACAATGAAGCTTCGTCCTCTGCATGACCGCGTCGTCATCCGTCGCAGCGAAGAAGAATCGAAAACCGCTGGCGGTATCGTCCTGCCAGGTTCGGCCGCTGAAAAACCAAACCGCGGCGAAGTCGTCGCCGTCGGCACCGGCCGCGTCCTGGACAACGGCGAAGTACGTGCGCTGGCCGTGAAAGTGGGTGACAAAGTGGTTTTCGGCCCGTACTCGGGTAGCAACACCGTGAAAGTCGACGGCGAAGACCTGCTGGTCATGGCCGAAAACGAAATCCTGGCCGTTGTTGAAGGCTGATTTCCACCGACTTCCCGTTACTCCAAAGATTTATCAAGGATTAAACGATCATGGCTGCTAAAGACGTAAAATTCGGCGATTCCGCTCGCAAGAAAATGCTGGTTGGTGTCAACGTTCTGGCTGACGCGGTAAAAGCGACCCTGGGCCCGAAAGGCCGTAACGTGGTACTGGCCAAGAGCTTCGGCGCGCCGACCATCACCAAGGACGGCGTTTCCGTCGCCAAGGAAATCGAGCTCAAGGACGCCTTCGAGAACATGGGCGCCCAGCTGGTCAAGGAAGTCGCTTCCAAGGCCAACGATGCAGCCGGTGACGGCACCACCACCGCGACCGTGCTGGCTCAGTCGATCGTCAACGAAGGCCTGAAGGCCGTCGCTGCCGGCATGAACCCGATGGACCTCAAGCGCGGCATCGACAAGGCCACCTCCGCCATCGTCGCCGAGCTGAAGAACCTGTCCAAGCCATGCGCCGATTCCAAGGCCATCGCCCAGGTCGGTACCATTTCCGCCAACTCCGACAGCTCCATCGGTGAAATCATCGCCGAAGCCATGGAGAAGGTCGGCAAGGAAGGCGTCATCACCGTCGAAGAAGGTTCGGGCCTGGAAAACGAGCTGTCCGTTGTAGAAGGCATGCAGTTCGACCGCGGCTACCTGTCCCCGTACTTCGTCAACAAGCCAGACACCATGGTTGCCGAGCTGGACAGCCCGCTGCTGCTGCTGGTCGACAAGAAGATCTCCAACATCCGTGAGCTGCTGCCAGTGCTGGAAGCCGTTGCCAAGGCCGGCCGCCCACTGCTGATCGTTGCTGAAGACGTCGAAGGCGAAGCCCTGGCTACCCTGGTCGTCAACAACATGCGCGGCATCGTCAAGGTTGCAGCGGTCAAGGCGCCAGGCTTCGGCGACCGTCGCAAGGCCATGCTGCAGGACATCGCCGTCCTGACCGGCGGCCAGGTCATCTCCGAAGAAATCGGCCTGTCCCTGGAAACCGCTACCCTGGAACACCTGGGCAACGCCAAGCGCGTGACCCTGTCCAAGGAAAACACCATCATCATCGACGGCGCTGGCGCTGAAGATGATATTCAGGGTCGCGTCAAGCAGATCCGTGCCCAGATCGAAGAAACCTCTTCGGACTACGATCGTGAGAAGCTGCAAGAGCGTCTGGCCAAGCTGGCTGGCGGTGTTGCCGTCATCAAGGTCGGTGCTGGCACCGAAGTCGAAATGAAAGAGAAGAAAGCCCGCGTCGAAGACGCCCTGCACGCTACCCGTGCAGCGGTCGAGGAAGGCGTGGTGCCTGGCGGTGGTGTTGCCCTGGTGCGCGCCCTGTCTGCAATCGTTGACCTCAAAGGTGACAACGAAGACCAGAACGTCGGTATCTCGCTGCTGCGCCGTGCTATCGAAGCACCACTGCGTCAGATCACTGCCAACGCCGGCGACGAGCCAAGCGTTGTGGCCGACAAGGTCAAGCAGGGTTCGGGCAACTACGGCTACAACGCTGCGACCGGCGAGTACGGCGACATGATCGAAATGGGCATCCTGGACCCAGCCAAGGTCACCCGTTCGGCACTGCAAGCTGCTGCTTCGATCGGCGGTCTGATGATCACCACCGAAGCCATGGTTGCCGACCTGCCGGAAGACAAGCCAGCAGGCGGCGGCATGCCTGACATGGGCGGCATGGGTGGCATGGGCGGCATGATGTAAGCCAGCCTTACCCCCGCTGTACCCCAAAGCCCCGGCTCGCTAGAGCCGGGGCTTTTTTGTTCAGGGCTCGGCATTCTATCGGTGGGTGCTGGCTCAGGCAGGGCGGGGCTCTGTGGCTGGCCTGTTCTGCGCGCGTCTGCGGTACAGCACCAGGTAGTAGGCACCCAGGCCGATCAGCCAGCAGAACACAGCCGTCCAGACGTTGTGGGACAAAAAGTGCGCCCCTTGCATCATCCTGCCCACCGACAGCACTGTACCGGCGATCAGGGCCACCGCAAACGCGACGCGCGCAAGACGCGGTTTACGATCACGCAACGCGAAAAACAGCGCGAACAGGCAGAACCCGGTGGTCGCATGACCGCCCGGCCAGCACAGCCCCGGCTTGTCGGTAGCAGGCCTTGGCTCAAGCAGCTTGCTGTAGGTTTCCGAGCCGCCGAACTGCGTGAGGCTCCAAGGGCACTGCACCTGCGTCAGTTTCTTCAGCGGCGTGACGAAGGCGGTGGATACCCCCAGAGCGAGTACCAAGCAGCCCAGTTCGCGGCGCCAGCCGTACAAGCCCCTGACCAAAAAACTTGCCACAAAAACAGCCAGTGCCAGGACGCCCAGCAAGATAACGCCCTGCTTGACCCGGTCATGCAGGATGTTCTCCAGCAGGTAGCTGTGCCGACCGATGAACTGCCCGGTGGCGGTATCGAAGAACAGATTGGCCACGTCCATGTCCACCGAGGTCCATTCGAGCGCCACCAGCGCAAGCATGGTGGCCAGTGGAATACCCAGGTACAGCCACAGGTTCAAGGGGCGAGGGCAAATTGGTTGCTGCATGGCGGCTCCAGGGCACGGAAAGGTCGCGCATTGTCGAGCCGCTCCTATGCTGTGTCCGTGAAGGTTCAGTGAAAAAAACGTCAAGCCGCCTGAATTCATCCAAAGGCTGGCACCCCGCAGGCTTAGGCCTTAAGCTGCGCCTGCCGCGCATCACCGCGAGCAGCGTCGCACAGGAGAAATTCATGCGCATCCTCTTGGTTGAAGACAACCGCGATATTCTGGCCAACCTTGCCGACTACCTTGGCATGAAGGGCTATACCGTCGACTGTGCCCAGGATGGGTTGTCGGGCCTGCACCTGGCAGCGACCGAGCACTATGACCTGATCGTGCTCGACATCATGTTGCCGGGTATCGATGGCTATACGCTGTGCAAGCGCCTGCGCGAAGACGCCCGCCGCGACACGCCGGTGATCATGCTTACCGCCCGCGATCAACTGGACGATCGGCTGCAAGGCTTCCGCTCCGGCGCCGATGACTACCTGCTCAAGCCCTTCGCCCTGTCCGAGCTGTCCGCGCGTATCGAGGCTGTGCTGCGCAGGGCGCAGGGGGGTGGCCGTCGCACGCTGCAGGTCGCCGACCTGAGCTACGACCTCGACACACTGGAGGTCAGCCGGCAAGGCCGCTTGCTCAAGCTCAACCCGGTCGGCCTGAAACTGCTGGCGGTACTCATGCAGAAGAGCCCGCACGTGTTGCGGCGCGAAGTACTGGAAGAGGCCCTGTGGGGCGATGACTGCCCTGACAGCGACAGCCTGCGCAGCCATGTACACCAGTTGCGTCAGGTGATCGACAAACCTTTCGAAAAACCCCTGCTGCATACCGTCCATGGCGTCGGCTATCGCCTCGCCGAGGGTCGCGATGGAGTTTAAACAGAGCCTTGCCCAGCGCATCATCATTGCCTTTGCGCTGATGAGCGCGCTGGTGGCCGGGGCTTTCGCGGTGGGTATCGTTTCCACCGTGCACCTGGTGGAAGAGCGCCTGATTTCCTCGGTGCTCGGCGGTGACCTGCAGCGGCTGTTGCGCATGGACAGCGTCAGCGACTGGAGTCACCGCCCGCGACCGGACCAACTGTTCTACTTCAGCGGGGGGCGGGACGACTTCGAGCTGCCCAAGGACCTGCGCCATCTGGACCGAGGTTTCCACGAGGTCTTTCGCGACCAGCTTTCGTATCACGCCATGGTGGAGATCGTGGACGGTCGTCGTTACGTGCTGTTGCAGGATCAAAGCGACTTCGAGGAGCGAGAGCGGCTGCTGTTCGCCGTAGTGGTCGTAGGGTTCGTATTGAGCCTGGTGCTCGCCGTGATCCTGGGCTGGTTGGTGGCGCGTCGGGTGATGGCACCGGTCATCCGCCTGGCGCGCCAGGTGCGCCATCGCGACCAGCTGCTTGGGTTGGCGCCACCCTTGGCACCTGACTACGCCGCTGACGAGGTCGGGCAGTTGGCAGTGGCCTTCGATGACACCCTGGGCCGTCTGCGCGATGCCTTGACGCGCGAGCGCCTGTTCACAAGTGACGTCAGCCACGAGTTGCGTACACCACTGATGGTGCTGGCGACCTCATGCGAGTTGCTCATGGAAAACCCGGCCTTGGATGCGCGTTCGCGCAGTCAGGTCGAACGGGTGGCACGCGCCACCGAGGAAATGCGCGAGCTGGTGAAAACCTTCCTCATGCTGGCCCGGGCCCAAAGGGACGAAGGTGCTGTGGCATCGCGGGCAACCCTGCGCGAAGTAGGGGACGAATTGATCGGGGTTTGGCGCGACACCATCGAACAAAAGGGGCTGACGCTGCATTACGAAGGCCGTGGCAACGCAGGTCCGGTCTTGTACAACGCCACCTTCCTGCAATCGGTCATGGGCAACCTGCTGCGTAACGCCGCCCATTACACCGACAGCGGTTACATTCGTCTGACTCTGCAAGCCACAAGTTTCACCGTGGAGGACAGCGGGGTAGGCATCCCCGAGGAGCAGCGCGAGGCCATGTTCAAGCCCTTCGTACGCGGGGAAGAACGCCGAGGGGAAGGCCTTGGCCTTGGCTTGTCGTTGGTCCAGCGCATTTGCGATGACCAAGGCTGGCAGGTCACGCTGACCTCGACCCATCCCCATGGCTGCCGATTCCAAGTGGACCTCAGCAGTACCGTGGTCAAGGGTGAGCTGAATACACTTTCGTAATAGCCTGTAAGAAATATCCTGTTGAAGAACGCTTTTTTCACAACGTCATAACCTGATTCCAACGCTTGGCTGCTTAGTCTGGCCGCCATTGGAATCAGGAGATGCCCGATGCGCAGCCCCATCAACCTCGAGTTTTCCCGTAAATACGACAAGGCCCATGCCCAACAGTATTTTTTGAAGCACCAGGCCGGCTTGGCCAGGCGCCTGTCCCATAAACGCGATGAGCAGTTGGCTCGCCGGGCCCTGATGCTGGCGGGCGAACCGGGCTTGGTCTTGGACCTGCCCTGCGGAGCGGGTCGCTTCTGGCCACTGCTGGCGGAAAAAGCCAACCGCGTGATCATTGGAGCAGACAATTCCGCCGACATGATCGAGACGGCATGCGCGTCCCAACCACCGGAAGTCGTGGCCCGGGTACGACCTTTGCAGACCTCGGCCTTTGCCATCGAGTTACCGGATAACGCGGTGGACAGCATTTTTTGCATGCGTCTGTTTCACCATATTGGCGAAGCGGCTCACAGGAAAGCGATTCTTAAGGAGTTTCAACGGGTTAGCCGAGACAGCGTGATTGTGTCGCTGTGGGTCGATGGCAATTTCAAAGCCTGGCGGCGCAGGAAGCTCGAGCACCGTCGCGATACCGAGCACGGGCCGGACAGTTACCAGAACCGTTTTGTGTTACCTGCCGAAACGGTTGAGGCGGAGTTCGCAGCCGCTGGTTTCAGGATCCAGGAACGCCTCGACTTCCTGCCGTTTTATGCCATGTGGCGCGTGTATGTGCTGCGCAAGGGTTAAGGTGCATGACGGTTCACAAGGCCTGTACCCCTTGCGCAGGCACCCTCGATACCGGTGCTGCCATTCGTCGTTGAGCGGTGCAAAGGCGCCTAGGTTGCACTACGTTTATCCAATGGCGTTTGGCAGCGCTGTCAAAGGGTTAGGGCAATGAAACTAGAAATAGCTCGAACTTTGTTTCTGGTTGGGGGCTTGGCGCTCACCACGGTTGCAGTGGCAGCCTGGGAACAACCGAAAACCGTGGTGTTCAGCCAATCGGAACTGGCTGAGCAATGTGCTTTGCCGCGCGAGGTAAAGCCACAGCAGCATGCCAAGGTGCAGCCTGATCACGACCTGCTGTTGTTCCTGTTCGGCATGCGCCAGGGGCTGCGGCCGTTTGGTTGAGCCGCAGGGCACAGCCTGACGCCCGTTTCAGATCACATGCAGGTGATTGTCCCAGAAGCCTGAAGGCAGGTTCAGGGGCTGGCCGACGAGCTGGTGCTTGCGGCAATCATAGAACCGGCAGCGGCCTTGGCCCGATGTCACCACGAACCCGTCCTTCACCGCGCCAACGCCGGCACAGTCGGGCATGGGCGCATCCAGACGCACGGCGCCGCTGTCCAGGTCCCAGACGAACAGGCGGTTGGCCCGTGGTGCTGTCAGTGCCACCAGGCGCAGTTCGTCGTGTATGGCCACGCTGGCCGTATACTGGGCCATGGCCTGTAACTGGTGGTGCGGAACTGGGAAGGCCTGGAAAGCCTGGCCTGGTCGTTTGATTGCCAGCAGCTCGGCAGTTTCCGAGGCATCCCCCATGAACTGCTGACACGCGGCAATGGTGCCATCGCGGGCTACCGCCAAGTGACGAACACTGTTCATCTGCTGGGCCAGGGTTTCCTTGCTCAACAAGGTGCCGTCGCGCTGCATCAGCACCAGGCTCGGCTCCATGGCATCAAGGTTCATCTCCACTCGGCTTTCGGCCTCGGTGCGGATACCCCCGTTGGCGACCACCAGCGTTTCGCCGTCCGGCAGCCAGGCGACTTCATGCGGGCCAATGCCGTGGGTGCTGAGCTCGCCGGTGCGCACCAGGCGCTCGTCGTCGAAACGGTAGACCCCCAGCACGCCACGTCCTGGGTCTCGGGTATCGTTTTCGGTGGTGTACAGCCACTGACCGTCCTTGTGCAGCACGGCATGACCATAGAAATGCCGGTCAGGCGGCGATACCACCGTCTGCAACAGCTTCCCGTCGCGCAGGTCGACCAGGTAGCTTTCAGTCCCTGGGCGGCGAGCCACGAACAAGGCAATGGGCCGCTCCGGGTGATCGATGATGGCATGGCAACGCTGGGCCACCTGGGTACTGAACACCTGGGTGCCGTCCAGGCGATAGCCCACGGCATAGTGCTTGCCGTCGGCGTCGTCGCGTGCCGACAGCAGCAAGGGCTCGCTGCCTTTTTTGCGCAGAAGACTCCAGCCGCCCAAGGTGAGGGCACTGAGTACAACGCTACCGAGTTTCAAGGCCTGGCGTCGCAGCATGATCAGTCACCGTCGTTGGCGTTGAAGCCCAACTGAATGTTAAGCGCCTTGGCCAATTCACCTTCATGCAGGCGGTGCACGACGTTGAGGCTGTCGTAGATCTGGTTGAGGGTCTGCTGACCTGCGTCGTCGGCCAGTAGCTCGCCCAAGGTTTTCTGGTTATCAGCCAGCAACTTCAATGAATTGGCGTAGGCATCGTCTATCTTTTGCGCAAGCGCCTTCTGATCGCCTGGCAGCAGCCCGCGCAGCCCTTTATTGTCCACACCCACCCAAACCGCCTGGGCCGCCTTGAGGCTGGCCTGGAGGCTATTCATGGAGTTGTGGCTACGCCAGGCTTCCGCTTGCAGGGGCTGTGGGATGCCTTTGCTTTGCCGTCCCATGGGCGCACCCAGCTTCTTCTTCAGCGAGTCCAAAGCGGTTACCTGTGCACGCAGCAGGTCGGCGATGGCTTCGTGCGAATCGGCGTAGCGCTGGTTGGGGAACTTGGTCATCTGCGAGAGCATGCCCTCGGTGCTGTTCCAGCCCTTGAGGATTTCCTCGGCCAGCCCCTTCTGGTGCTCGGCGATGGCCACCAGCATCGGGCAGTAACGCGCCTTCTGCTCGGCCGTGGCGATGTCCGGCTTGCTGTCGAACAAGATGTATTCATAGGCTGATAAACCGCGGACCACAACGCTCGCCTTGGCGAGGGAGGCCGCATCGACAGGCTTGTCCCCATTGACCAGCTGCTCGACCTGACGGCCGACCAGGTTCTTCTTGTCAGGCCAGAACTGTACCTGCCATGCACGGTTGCCCTCAGCCAGCGGGCCCACCAGCAAGGGCTGCAGCTCGGCCCAGGCCTTTTGCGCATTGAGGAAATCGGCACGCGCCTTTTCCAGGGTTTCCTTGCCTTCGCAGAACGCCAGGGCGCTGGCGGCCAGCATGCGGTCGGCTTCGACCCAGCGGCTGTAGGTGGGAAGGATCACCTGCTTGGCGATGGCCGCGGAGGTGACGGCCTGCGGATCCTGCGGGGAGCAGGCGCCAAGGGCCAGGGCAGCGAGGCTGGTAAACAACAGTTTGGGTCGGAACATGGCCGGCTCCTGTGCATGTTTAAAGTGATTTCAAAAACGCCAGCAGGGCAGCGCGCTGCTCGGCATCGAATGTAAGGACGAAATCGCGTGCTGCCTGGGCTTCGCCGCCGTGCCACAGCACCGCTTCGAGCAGGTTGCGCGCGCGTCCGTCATGCAGAAATTGCGAGTGACCGCTGACCGTTTCGCTCAGGCCGATTCCCCAGAGCGGGGCCGTACGCCAGTCCTGGCCGTTGGCGGCAAATTCGGTTCGTTCATCGGCAAGGCCGGGGCCCATGTCATGCAGCAGTAGATCGGTATAGGGCCGGATGATCTGGCCGGCGAGTTCCGGCTCGGCGGCATCGCTGGCGGTGGTGAACTGAGGGATATGACAACCCTGGCACCCGGCCTTATAGAACAGGTTCTTGCCTGCCAGCACCTGGGGGGTGGCCACATCCCGACGGGCCGGCACGGCCAAGTGGCGGGTATAGAAGGTGACCAGGCGCAGGATGTTGTCACTGACTTCCTTTTCCCCTGCCACGCCGTCGCCATTGGGCGCGGCGCGGCATTCGACCTGAGCCTGGGTGCAGTCGTCGTTGGGCTGCAATGTCGTCGTCAGGCCCATGTCGCCGGCGAACGCATGCGCGTTCTGCTGGTTCACAGTCGGCTGGCCCGCTTTCCACCCAAAACGGCCGATAACCGTGCGCCCCAGCGCATCGTCCCACACGCGGTTGGCGCGTCCCCGAATCCCATCGTGATTGCGGTCGTCCGGGTCTTCGTTGGCCAATACGTCAGCCTCGGGAATCGCCTCGAGCAGGCCCAGGCCGATCATCGGTGGCGCCACGCGCGCCGAAAAGCGCGTGTCCGGGTGCATGGCCCCGTAGCCCAGTTGGGTGATCTGCAACGCCGGCATGCGCAGCTCGACCTGATGGCCATCCTTGAACGAGACCGTCTGCGCCGTGTAGGTCATGCGCACCTTGCCTTCAGGCGCTACGCCAGGGATGGCCATGTCCTGAAGCTGGGTGCCGTATACAGGTTCTGGTACCACCCCCAGACGTTCGATGACCTTGGCCAGGTAGGGTTGGTCAGGTATCGACAGGCGCACGAGCATGCCGACCGCATTGCTGGCATTTGCCGCGGGTGGGTGACCGCGCCCGTCGCGCACATGGCAGTTCTGGCAGGCGTTGGTGTTGAACAAGGGGCCCAGGCCGTCGCGCGCCGTGGTGGTGGAGGGGGCGATGACCCAAGGGTTGCGAAAGAAGCTGTTGCCTACTGCAAAGTCCAGGCGCCGCTCATGGGAGAGGTTGGCGGCGGGCAGCGAATACGCATTGCGGTCACTGCGCAACACGGTCGTCTTGCCACCTGACAGCGCTTCGCCCGGCTCGGCCTGGGTAAAACGCGGGGCGTCGTCACAGGCGGCGAGGGCAAAGACCAGCAGCAGAGGGGCAAGTCGGGACAGCGGCAGGGACATGCAGAATCCTGGGCCTGAACGAAAATCCGGCGTGCAAGCTTATCAGGCCCAGGATCATTGAATAAGAGCAATTTGCGTTTGCTGGATGAAATCGTCGTAGCAGGTGCTTAGGCCATCAAGAGTTTGAACTGGCGGTTGACCAGGCTGACGATGAGGTTCTTGCTACCCCCTTCGCGGTTATCGCCAGGGACCTCCATCACTTCCTCGCTGGCATATTCCATGGACGAGGCGATCAGGTATTTCACCGCATCCTTGTAGGCGGGCTGCCAGTAATCCTGAAAAAGCCAGATGTTGGTCTCTGCACCTGGCCCCAGAATCAAGCGCAGCGCTTTGTAGTTCTCTTCGGATTTACCGATCCAAGGCACCGCGAGCGAGCCGTTCCAGACGTGCTGGGCGCCAATTGCCAGGCTTTGGCTGCGGTTTTCTCCGTCAATCAAGGTCAGGGTATAAGGCGTGTTGTTGGCAAGGGAACGCAGGTAAGTAACGCTGGCCATTGTGTATCTCCTTTATGGGTGAGTACTCGGACGGGGCAGGGGGCCGCTCGGGGCGCGGTATACGTAGGCCGCGAGCAAGGTGATTTCATTGAAGGGCGGTTCGAGTGCGGCTGGGTCGAAGCGACCTAAAGGTTGCAAACCATGCGCATAGGCCACGGCTTCGAACAGCCGTCGGTCGGTTTCGTTGGGGTCGTAGAGGTAGACCTTGCCTGACCCTGCTAATACACGGCACATCTCCTCGGCCACCGCGTGGGTGATCGGCGCCCCCATCAGGGTGACATGGGGAACAGAGTGGTCGTCGATCGGGAACTTGGGCGCGTCGTACTCGTACACCAGAATCACGTTGGGGATCGGCCCGCCTGCGAACGGGCCGTTGGAGATACGCTGGCCAGCTTTGTTGAGGTTGTAGGCGTTGTGAAATCCTGTGATCAGGTTCGTGCCTTCAATGCGCTGCACGATCCGGCCCTCTCCCCAAACATCGAGAATCTGCAGCATTGGCTGCCTCCCTGTTGGCGATTAAATGATGCGTGCAGGGTGGGCGATGGGTGGCCTGCCAGGCAGCAGGAAACGGTGCCGCAGACATGAAAACGCCCGGCTCAAGGCCGGGCGTTGGGTGCCGCACCAGATGGGATCAGAACTCGTGGTCGGCTGTGTCAGGGTTCAGGTTGTCGATGCCCAGTTTGCCGGCGGCCTGTTCGATGGCACCGGTCTGCTTGACCAAGGCTGCAATCGCATCACGCACGATCTGGTTGCCGGCGGTGTTGTCGGCGGCGATTAGTTGGTCGTAGTGCTCGCCTTTGAGGGCGTGGTCGACGATCACCTGGATCTTCGCTTCGGTGGCTTCCAGGTCTGCGCGCAGGGTCGCATCGGCAGCAGGGTCGGCCTTGGCCACCAGTGACGACAGGCTAGGCCCGGTCAGCTTGGTGCCATCGGGGCGGGTGTACTCGCCCAGGTAGACGTTGCGAATGCCCTTGGCATCGTAGAAATGCGAGTAGTGGGTGTTGTCGCTGAAGCAGTCGTGTTCGTCCTCGGGCGAGTTAGCCTCCAGGGACACCTTCATACGCTCGCCAGCCAGCTCACCCAGCGAAAGGCTGCCCATGCCGAACAGCATCTTGCGCAAGCCGTCGGTGGCCGACTCGGCTTCGAGCTTGGCGCGATAGTTGTCGGGCACGTTCGGCGCCCAGTTGGCCACCATCTCGTCAAGGTCGGCGACCAGAAGGTCGGTGACCGCCTTGAGGTAGGCGCGGCGGCGGTCGTTGTGGCCACCCGTGGCGCCCTCGCCTTCCAGGTAGTCCGACGCCGGACGATTACCCGCACCTGGGCCGGTACCGTTCAGGTCCTGGCCCCACAGCAGGAATTCGATGGCGTGGTAGCCGGTGGCGACATTGGCTTCGGAGCCGCCCAGCTCGTTGAGGCTGGCCAACTTCTCGGGGGTGATGTCCTTGACGTCGATTTTCTCTTCGCCCACCTGGATCTCGGTGTTGGCGATGATGTTGGCGCTGGCTGCCGGGTTACCCAGGGCGTGCTCGTAGCTGGTGTCGACGTAGTCGATCAGGCCTTCGTCCAGGGGCCAGGCGTTCACCTGGCCTTCCCAGTCGTCGATGATGGTGTTGCCGAAGCGGAACACTTCGCTTTGCAGGTAGGGCACGCGCGCAGCGACCCAGGCGTCCCTGGCGGCCTTGAGCGTCTGATCGTTGGGCGTGGCGAGGAATGCGTCGACGGCGGCCTGCAGGGTCTTGGCGGTGCTCAGCGAGTCGCTGTACACGGCATGGACCATCTCGGCGTAGTGCTTGACCACGGCCTTGGCAGCGGCTTCGTCGACAGCCCCTGGCGTTGCTGCAGGGGTGCTGGCGGCAGCGGGAGCCTGGGCTTGCGGCGCGGCGGCCTTGTCGTCCTTGCCTTCACCGCAACCGGCGAGAGCGATGGCAATGGCCAGCAGACTGGCAGAGGCCAGGGGCATTCGAATCATTGTTGGTTTCCTGCGTCGTGTGGTTGGACCATGGGTGAACCGTGCGCGATGGCACGCTGAACCGACACATCATGCGAAAGATTTGCATTTGCTGTAAAGGGTTCAGCCTGCGATTCATGTAAAAGCAGGTCACGGCGTTTCACCTGTGCATTCAGAGCATGGAAACCTGATTGCGCTGGGCCTGCCTGAGGAAGCTGGTCAGTTCCCGGGCCGACAGCGGCTTGCTGTAGTGGTAGCCCTGGCCCTCGTGGCAGCCTTGGGCAATGATGTAGGCTTCCTGTTCGGCGGTTTCCACGCCTTCGGCAATGACCTGCATGCCCAGGCTTTTGCCCAACTGAATGATGGCGCGCACGATGGTCGCGTCATCGTCGTCATCGAGCAGGTCCTGCACGAAGCTCTTGTCGATCTTGATCTTGTCCAAGGGCAAGGACTTGAGGTAGCTCAAAGACGAGTACCCAGTACCGAAGTCGTCGATGGCGATCAGGGCGCCCGAACGCCGCAGGCTCAGCAAGTGCTGGGCTGCGGTGCTGATGTCCTCCATCAGGCCGGTTTCGGTCACCTCCAGTTCCAGGCTGCGCGGAGGCAGGCGATAGGCCTGGAGCAGATTGTTCACCACCCGCGGCAGTTCGCTGTGGTGAAGTTGCACAGTGGACAGGTTGACCGCCATGCGCAGCTCGCTGAAGCCCAGGTCGTGCCATTCGCGCAACTGCCGGCAGGCCTGATCCAGCACCCACTCGCCGATCCCGATGATGCTGCCGTTCTGTTCGGCCAGCGGTATGAACTGATCGGGCGGCACCATGCCCAGTTCCGGATGCTGCCAGCGCAGCAACGCCTCGACCCCTACAACGCGATGATCGCGATAGCTGATCTGCGGTTGGTAGACCAGGTACAGCTGGTTGCGTGGCAGGGCCTCGCGCAGGTCCTTTTCCAGTTCGCGGCGCCGGCGCATCTCGGTGTCCACGCTGGCGATGTAGAACTGGTAGCGATTGCGTGAACGCGCCTTGGCCAGGGTCATGGTCTGCTCGGCTTTTTGCAGGAGCTTCTCGGTGCTGTCGCCGTCTTCCGGGAACAGGGTGATGCCAATGGTGGCGCGCAGGCGGATCTGCTGGTGGTGGTCCAGGTCGAAGGGCACCTCCAGATCATCGAGGATGCTTTGTGCAAGCTCTGCCGCTTCGTAGGGCTGTTCGATGTTGGCCTGCACCAGGGCGAACTGGTCGCCCCCCAGCCGCGCCAGCGCGCCCAAGCGTCCGCTGTGGGCCCTCAGACGATCGGCCAGGGCCAGCAGCAGCTGATCACCGACCTGATAGGTGAACTGCTCGTTGATGCCCTTGAAGTCGTCAAGGCCTACACAGAGCACGGCCACTCGATGTTGCAGGCGCCCACCGTCCACCAGGATCTTGTCCAGTTGCTGCTGCAGTTGCTGGCGATTGGGCAGGCCGGTGAGGAAGTCGTACTGGGCCATGCGCTGCAGACTGTTCTCGGCCTCATGGCGCAGGTGGGTATTGCGTTCGATCGATGCCAGCAACTGGTTGGCGGTGTTCACCCAAAGGCCCAGTTCGTTCTTCTCATGGCCCCTTATCAGTGGGATCTGATGCTGGCTGGGGCGGTCTGGATTGATCTGGGTGAGGTGTTCGATGATTTTGGAGAGTGGCTTAGTCAACAGCCAGTGGTAGACCAGGTACAGCACCAGCCCCATGGCAAGCGCCCGAAGCACGCCGGAGATGAAGATGATCACGGCGTTGATCAGAAAGTCTTCGCCATAGGCGGCCGTGTCGAGGGTGATGTTGAGGTCGCCGTAATATTCACTGTAGGGCCCCCGGCCTACCAGCTGCGTGGTGTAGGTACGCTCCTGGCCAAGAATCAGATCGGTGAGCCAGCGCAGGGGCATGTCCTGCAACGGCCTGGACTTTTCTGCCAGCATGGTTTCGTTGGGGTGACCGATGGAGGCCATTCGCACCGACTCGTCCTGAAACAGACCTTCCATGACCTGCATGCCCATTTCACGGTCCAGGCTGTAGACCGCCTGTGTAGAAGGATCGCGGAACATGTCAAGAATGCGCTGGGCGTCATTGTTGACGGCCTGGCGGGTCTTGTAGGTGTCATAGACGATTTGCGCACAGCTGAGCACGACGCCGACCGCTAGCGCCGCCAGGAGCACGACCCTGAGCAACTTGACCGACAAGCTGTTACGCAATTCCAGCTTCAATGGAGGTTCCTTAATCCATGCAAATGACATTATTTTGCCATCAATCATGACCTTTCACTACGGGACGGTCATTAGCAGTGTATCGGTTGAAGCCCTGGGTAACTTGAGTGGGCGTCGTCAAGAAACCGGAAATTTGATGTTAGCGCGCTATGCACGCTGAGCAAGTGCGGCATCGTCCAGTAGCAGGCATGAAAAAGCCCGGCACGTGGCCGGGCTTCAAGAACAGTGCTGGACTCAGGCCTTGAAGGTCTTGCCTTCGAACTGCTCAGCCACGAAGGCCCAGTTGACCAGGTTCCAGAACGCCTCGACATACTTTGGACGCAGGTTGCGGTAGTCGATGTAGTAGGCGTGTTCCCAGACATCGCAGGTCAGCAGCGGAGTGTCGCCGCTGGTCAGCGGGTTGCCGGCACCGATGGTGCTGGCCAGCGCCAGGGAACCATCCGCTTTCTTGACCAGCCAGCCCCAGCCGGAACCGAAGGTGCCGACGGACGTCTTGGTGAACTCTTCCTTGAACTTGTCGAAGGAACCGAAAGCGGTGTTGATGGCTTCTGCCAGGGCGCCGGTCGGCTGGCCGCCGCCGTTTGGCGACAGGCAGTTCCAGTAGAAGGTGTGGTTCCACACTTGAGCGGCGTTGTTGAAGATGCCACCCGACGAAGAGGTGACGATCTCTTCCAGGGTCTTGCCTTCGAATTCGGTGCCCGGTACCAGGTTGTTCAGGTTCACGACATAGGTGTTGTGGTGCTTGTCGTGGTGATACTCCAGGGTTTCCTTGGAGATGTGCGGCTGCAGGGCATCGTGGGCGTAGGGCAGCGGCGGCAATTCAAAAGCCATGGTAGATCTCCTGATTCAGGTCTAGTTCGCGGTTTGCGCAGGGCCGATCACGGGCGGCCCTATGTGCGTCGGCGAGTTTGTACTCTTTGCGACGCAAGGGCTGGATCATAGCACCAAGCCTTGGCGCATAACCACGCAACAAACATAGGGATTAGAGGTTCCAGGTGCCTTGGCGGGCAGCGACCGGTGGCGGTCGTTTCCAGGCAGGACGGGCAGGGACGTCACGCGCTGGCACCCTGGGCTCGAATGATCAGTTGAAGATCAGTTGCGCTGCCACGGCAAACATCATCACGGCCACCATCAGGTCCAGCAAACGCCAGGTGCCTGGCCGTGCCAGCCAGGGAGCCAACCATGCCGCCCCGATCGCCAGGGTCGAGAACCATAGCAGCGAGGCGCTGGCAGCCCCCGCCACGTAGGCCCCTGGCGCCGTCTGCTGGGCCCCGAGCGAGCCGATCAGCAGCACAGTGTCAAGATAGACGTGGGGGTTGAGCAAGGTGACCGCCAGGGCACTGAGCAGCACGGCCCGCCGTGAACGCATGCCCTGGCCCTGCTGGTGCTGCAGGCTCTGGTCGGAGAAGGCACTGCGCAGGGCTTTGATCCCGTACCAGATGAGGAATACCGCGCCCCCCCAGCGGGCAACGCTCAGCAGCGTCGGATTATGGGCCAAGGCCGTGGCAAGACCGAACACACCTGCGGCGACCAACAGGGCATCACACAGGATGCACAGCGCCGCTACCGGCAAGTGATGCTCGCGGCGCAGGCTTTGCGCCAGAACGAATGCGTTCTGCGTGCCAATGGCCATGATCAGGCCCAGGGCGACCAGCAGGCCATTGAGATAACTCTGCCACATGGAAGACGACTCCTCGAAAGATGCTGGCCAGTGTGACAACTTGCGGGTTATAAGAAAAATCAATAAAGCTCACCGGTCATTAGGAAAATCGATGTTCGACTACAAGTTGCTTGCGGCCCTCGCTGCCGTCGTCGAGCAAGGCGGCTTCGAGCGTGCAGCGCAGGTGCTGGGCCTGTCCCAATCGGCCGTGTCGCAGCGCATCAAGTTGCTGGAGGCGCGCGTGGGGCAGCCGGTACTGGTTCGCATTGCTCCGCCTGGCCCGACGGAGGTAGGCCGGCAATTGCTCAACCATGTGCAGCAGGTGCGCCTGCTAGAGCGCGACTTGCAGCGCCAGGTACCCGCGCTCGAAGACGGGGGTATGCCGGAACGTCTGCGCATCGCGCTCAATGCCGATAGCCTGGCCACGTGGTGGGCCGGCGCAGTGGGGCAATTCTGTGCCGAGCACAAGGTGCTTACCGATCTGGTAGTCGAGGACCAGGAAGTAGGTCTCAAGCGCATGCGCGCCGGTGACGTGGCCGCCTGCCTGTGCGGCAGCGAACGCCCAGTGGCCGGCGCCCGCAGCCTGGCTCTGGGGGCAATGCGTTATCGGGCATTGGCCAGCCCTGCCTTCATGAAGCAGCATTTTGCCCAAGGCTTCGATGCCTGCCGCCTGGCTCGCACGCCCGCAATCGTCTATGGCCCCGACGATTTTCTACAGCACCGCTACTTGGCCTCTTTAGGTATGCAGGACGGTTTTCTGCATCATTTGTGCCCCTCTTCCGAAGGCTTTTTGCGCATGACCGAAGCGGGGTTGGGTTGGGGGCTGGTGCCGGAGTTGCAGGCCCGCGAGCAACTGGCAAGCGGCCAATTGGTGGAAATCTGCAGCGATACCCCGATCGACGTACCGTTGTACTGGCATCATTGGCGTAACGGCGGGCAACTGCTGGCACAGCTGACCGACCACCTGCGCCACAGCGCCCACCACTGGCTGGTGCCGTTGTAGCGCCGAAGGGCGTCAAAGGCTTCTGAACATCAGGCAAGGCGGAGTGTTACATGCGAATTCTGGTCACTGGCGCGAGTGGCTTCATCGGCGGGCGTTTCGCTCGGCTGGCCCTGGAGCGGGGGCTGGATGTGCGGGTCAGTGGCCGGCGTGCCGAAGGTGTGGAGCATCTGGTGCGGCGTGGCGCGCAGTTCATCCCGGGCGACCTTGGCGACGCGGAATTGGCCCGGCGCCTGTGCCAGGGCGTCGAGGCGGTGGTGCATTGCGCCGGTGCTGTGGGGCACTGGGGGCCCTATCAGACGTTCGCCCAGGGCAACGTGGTGGTCACCGAGAACGTCGTCGAAGGCTGCCTGAAGGAACACGTACGTCGTCTTGTGCACCTGTCTTCGCCGTCGATCTACTTCAATGGTCGTTCACGCATGGCCATTGGCGAGGATCAGGTGCCCGGCCGGTTTGCCAATCACTACGCCAGGACCAAGTTCATTGCCGAACAGAAGGTTTTCGGTGCCCAAGAGTTTGGCCTCGAAGTATTGGCGCTGCGCCCACGTTTCGTCATCGGTGCAGGCGATACGAGCCTGCTGCCGCGGCTGGTGCACCTGCAACGCAAAGGCAGGCTGGCAATTATCGGCAACGGCTTGAACAAAGTTGACTTCACCAGTATTCACAACCTGAACGAAGCGCTGTACAGCGCAGTGTTCGCTGACGGGCGCGCGCTTGGGCAAGCGTACAACATCAGCAATGGCCAGCCCTTGCCGCTATGGGACGTGATCAACTATGTCCTGCGTCAGCTTCAGCTCCCCCAGGTCACCCGCTACCGAGGCTATGGGCTGGCCTACGGCCTGGCCGCGCTCAACGAGGCGGCGTGCGCCCTATGGCCGGGCCGGCCCGAGCCTACGCTGTCACGCCTGGCCATGCAGGTGATGAGTCGCGATTTTACCCTGGACATCAGCCGCGCCAGTCAGTACCTGGGCTACCAGCCCACCACTAGCGTATGGGCGGCATTGGACGAATTCTGCACCTGGTGGAAACACCAGCCGTCTGGCCGGTAAGCGCTCACGACGACGTCGGGCATCACCTGGCTGCGCGCGCGGTTTATAATCCCGCTTATTTGCAACCTCTGTGGTGGGATGCTCATGCGCTTTGATGCTCGCGATGATTTCGATGATGTACCGGCCTTGCGCGCAGGGACGCCGGATGACGACGATGAGGTGCTTGCGGCCCATGTCCCGCGCAGTCGTCGTCAAGCGACCAGGCCACCGAGCACCGGCCCGTTGTGGGCGATGCTGGTAGCCGCGTTCATCGCCCTGGGTTGTCTAGGGTGGTGGAGCTATCGGCAGATCTCCCTGATGGAGCAGCAACTGGTCGCCACCCAGGAGAGCTTCGCGCGCATCAGCGAAGACGCGGCAGGGCGATTGCAAGCGATCAGCGGCAAGGTCGAAGCCAGCGCCTCGTCCAACAACAGTGGCAGTGAAGCCCTCAAGCAGCAGATCAGCCAGTTGCAGGCCAGTCTGGCCGAACAGGGCAAGCAGCAGGCGGGTGTGGCGGGCCAGGCCGGGGACCTTGGCAAGCGCCTGGAGCAGGTCCTGGCCGACACCCGTGAACAGCAGAGGGCGGTGACAGAACTGCAAACGCAGTTGCAGGCGCAGTTGAAGGCGGTGAACGGCGAGTTGGCAGCGCTCAAGTCGGGCCAGGTCGATGGGGGCAAGCTCGACGGGCAACTCAAGAGCCTGAGCGAGGAAGTGGCGGCGCTGAAAAAACAAGGCAACCCCAAGGCCGCCATCGAAAGCCTGGAGCAGGATGTGCTGGTGCTCAAAAGCCAGCTGGACAACCGCCCCAATACCACGGCCGGCGGTGGCGCATCGGTGCAGGAGTTCGACGCGTTTCGTGGTCAGATGACCCGTAACCTGAACAACGTCCAGAGCCAGTTGCAGAACCTGCAACAGCAGATCAACGCCAAGCCTTGACCGGGAAGGACAGGGGCCGGGTCCTGGCCCCTGTCTAAGGCCTTACAGGCGTGGGTAATCGATGTACCCCACCGGACCTTGGCCATAGAACGTTTCTGGGTGAGCTTCGTTCAATGGCGCATCGCCAGCCAGGCGTGCAGGCAAGTCCGGGTTGGCGATGAACGGCACGCCAAAGGCCACGGCATCAGCCTTGCCATTGGCCAAGGCCGCATTGGCACTGGCCTTGTCGAAACCTTCGTTGACGATATAGACGCCGCCAAATGCTGCTTTGAGTGCAGGGCCAAGGCTGTCGTCGCGCTCACGTTCCCGTGAGCAGATGAAGGCAATGCCCCGCTTGCCCAACTCCCGCGCCACATACGTGAAGGTCTGGGCACGGTCGGTATCGCCCATGTCGTGGGCATCGGCGCGCGGCGCCAAGTGCATCCCGACGCGCTGCGCTCCCCATACCTGGACTACGGCGTCGGTGATCTCCAGCAGCAGGCGGGCCCGGTTTTCCAGCGAGCCGCCGTACGCGTCAGTACGCTGGTTGGTGCTGCTTTGCAGGAACTGGTCGAGCAGATAGCCGTTGGCGCCATGAATCTCGACGCCGTCAAAGCCTGCGGCCTTGGCGTTTTCGGCGCCCGTGCGGAAGGCCTCGACGATGTCGCTGATCTCTTCGGTATCCAGCGCCCGAGGCGTGGGGTAGTCGCTGAGCGGGCGAACCAGACTCACGTGCCCCTTGGGTTGGATAGCGCTGGGTGCGACCGGTAACTGGCCATCGAGGTAGCGTGGATGGGAAATGCGGCCCACATGCCACAGCTGCAAGAAGATTCGGCCGCCAGCGGCATGCACGGCATTGGTGACATTGGTCCAGCCCCTGACCTGTTCAGCGCTCCATATGCCCGGCGTGTCCGGGTAGCCCACGCCCATGGGGCTGACCGAGGTCGCCTCGCTGATGATCAGGCCGGCACTGGCACGTTGCACATAGTATTCGGCCATCAGTGCGTTCGGCACGCGGCCGGCGTCTGCGCGGCAGCGGGTGAGTGGGGCCATGATGATGCGATTGGGCAGTTCCAGGTCGCCCAGGGTGATTGGATCGAATAGCGTGGTCATGACGGATACCTGAGAGTCAAAGGGAGTCGCAAAGCTTTAAGTGTTCCGAACAGATAGCCAGACGGTATATCGCTCGGCGGCGATGCATTCCAGGCAAGTGATAGACTGGCGCCATGAATTATCTTGCACACCTTCACCTTGGGGGACCAGCCCCACAGCAGTTGCTGGGCAGCCTCTACGGGGACTTCGTCAAAGGCTCGCTGGAAGGGCGGTTCGCGCCGCAAATCGAGGCGTCCATCCGCCTGCACCGGCACATCGACAGTTTCACTGACACGCACCCTGTCGTGCTGGCCTCCCTGGCGCGTTTTACGCAGGTGCGACGCCGGTTTGCGGGGATTGCGCTGGACGTCTTCTTCGACCACTGCCTGGCGCGTCACTGGCCTGAATATGGGCGCCAGCCGCTGCGTCAGTTCACCCATGGGTTCTATCAGGTGCTGTTGGCCGAGCCCGCGCTGCCGGGCCGGTTGGCCCACATCGCGCCTTCCATGGCGCAGTCTGACTGGCTGGGCTCCTATGCTGACTTCGCCACGCTAGAACAGGTGTTCGCCGGGATCGCCCGGCGCTTGTCACGGCCTGAAGGCTTGGCAGGGGTCATGGAGGAACTTGATCGCCTGTACGTGCCGTTGCTCGATGATTTCCGCGCGTTCTACCCCCTGGTACAAGCCTTCGCTGCCAGCCATCGGGCACAGGCCGGCCCGCTCGTTGATTGACTGATCTGCCGCGTGGTTGGCGCCAGGGCGCTGCGTTCAGGTGGCGGTCGCACACGGCCTGTGAAGTACCGGTGGCTCTGGTGTGCCGTAGAGCGCCTGATGGATCGAACGCTGGGCCTGGAGCGCCAGCAGCGTGCGGCCCTTGCCATGACTTGTCAGTGGATCGAGCAGGTGAATGCGCACTTGGCCGCGAGGTTGTGCCAGCAACCGCAGCAGGTGTGACACTAGATCATCATCCCCCACGAAGGGCGCCAAGGAGTCGATCTGGCCCCGCCGCTGGTATTGGATGGCCACCGGTTGCACGGCGATGCCCTGGTCGATGGCTGCCGCCAACAGGCGCCCATGAAACGTCCTGAGCTGGTGCCCGTCGGTGGTCGTGCCTTCGGGGAACAGCAGCAGGGGGTGGCCTGTGACCAACTGCTGGCCGATCTGCACGCGTAGCTGCTGCCCATCGCCGGCGCCGCGCCTGATGAACAGGGTGCCTGCCTGCTCGGCCAGCCACCCGGCAAGCGGCCAGTGCCGGACCTCCGCCTTGGACAGAAACGACATAGGCGCCAGCATGCCCAGCAGGGGGATGTCGGTCCAGGACACATGGTTGCCGACCCACAGCATGGGCGTGCTCGGCAGCTTGCCCGTCACGCAGACTTCGAAGGGCAGTGCTGCTACCAGGCGCCGCATGAACAGCCGGGTCCAGCGTTGCCGGCGTTCGAGCGAGGTTTTGATGCCAAGGTGCATCCCGATGACGAGCAGGCTGGCCATCAGCAGCCCCAGCACCACCACCACCAGCAGGTGAATCAGGCGCCCCACCTGCCGAAGACGGCCCCTCACACAGCGGCCTTGAAGTGACGGGCGTAGCGCGGGCACAGCGCCTCGCGCTTGAGCAGGATGAACACATCGGCGACCTGAAAGTCTTCATCCCAGCACGGTTCGCCACATACCTTGGCGCCCAGGCGCATGTAGGCCTTGAGCAAGGCCGGCATCTGGGCGCTCACGTTATCCGGCAACGTCAGCGGCGGTAACGGATTGCGAGGTTCGGCACGCAGGTCCTGGGTGCACAGGTGGCGTTCGCGCAGGCGTTGCATGACGGCATGCGCCTGCACCCCGCCGTCTTGCATCGAGATGCTGGCGCAACCCATCAGGTAGCGATAACCGCCTTCGTTGAGTACGTCGGCCAGCTCGCTCCAGAGCGTGGCAATGGTGCCCCCGTTGCGGTACGGCGCGGCCACACAGGTACGACCCACTTCCAGGATGGGGCCCTGGAGTTGCAGCAACCCTTGCAGGCTGAACCCCTCCTCGCTGTAGAAGCGGCCCAGGTTGCTGGCCGCCTCGTGGTCGAGCAGTCGCGTGGTGGCCACCAGCCGTCCGGTGATGACATCGCGTACGCCGATATGACGGCAGTGCGGGTCAAATTCGTCCTGGTCCAGGCCGTGCTCGGCACCCTTGAACCTTGCATCGAACGCTTCGCTGAAGACCTGATAGCGCAGGGCCTGAGCCTCCCGCAACGCGGCGTGACCCATCAGGCGCTCGGCGTGCAGGCGGTGTCCGGTGCAGGTGTCGGCAACATGAGCGATTCGCGTCATTACGAGTCTCCATAAAACCAGCCATGCAAGGGTGGCCGGTAGGCTTTTATGTGCGCGTTCAGGCTAGAAACACGGGATGTCATGGCGATGAAGGTTCGATGATGCTTGCATGACCCGCCGGTTGGGCGTGGCGGCGAACGTGCTGGCGCTTGCTGTGCCAAAGACCTGCGCGGTAAGGTGAGTCGCCTGCATTTTCGAGACCCCTCATGCTCAAGTCACTCCGCCTATGGCCTGCACTGCTGCTTGCGTTGTGCCTGCCCGCACACGCCAATTGGCACCTTGACGGCGAGTCGTCTCGCCTGTCGTTCATCACCGGCACCAACGGCGAAGCGGCGCAGGTGCACCGCTTCCTGGTGCTGCATGGCACGGTGGACCGCAAGGGCGCCGCTAGCCTTCGTATCGAGATGGATTCGGTCAGCAGCGGCGTCCCGTTGCGGGATGAGCGCATGCGGGACACATTGTTCGACGTCGCACGGTTTGCCGAAGCGACCGTGCAGGCGCAGCTGGATCTGCGCCCGATCAACGACCTGGCCAACGGTGCGCAGATCGAATTGCGCCTACCGCTGACGGTAACGTTGCACGGTCAGTCCCACCGCTACGACGCCTTGCTGTTGGCCACCCGCCTGGACGAGCGTCGGTTCCAGGTCGTCACCCTGGAGCCCCTGGTGCTGCGCGCCGAGGATTTCGGCCTGATGCCAGGGCTGCAAGCCCTGCGCAAGTTCGCCAACCTTAAGGCCATCAACCCGTCCGTACCGGTCAATGCGGTACTGATCTTCACTGCGCGCTGACATGCCGGGCCCGGTCTTCCCCTGGCGGGATGGCAACCAGTTCGAGCTGCTGATCGATGGGCCACAATTCTTCCCCCGCATGCTGTCGGCCATTGAGCATGCCCAGACGCAGGTGGACCTGGAACTGTACCTGGTCGAGTCCGGGGCCTGCGCCGAGGCTGTGGTCCAGGTGCTGGAACAGGCCGCCCGCCGCGGGGTGCGGGTGCGCTGCCTGTTCGATTATTACGGGTCGCTGGCCTTGAGCGCCAAGCTGCGGCAACGTCTGGTGGATGCCGGCGTGTATCTGCGCTGGTACAACCGGCTGCACTGGAGACGCGGGCTGCGCAATCTGTACCGCGACCATCGCAAGTTGCTTGTGGTCGACGAGCAGTGGGCGGTGGTGGGCGGTACCGGGGTTACCGATGAGTTCTGGCAACCGGGCCAGCCCAGCAGCGAATGGCACGAGGTGATGGTGCTGATGCAAGGCCCGGTGGTGAGCGACTGGCAATTGCTGTTTGATCGCCAGTGGCAGGCCAACCATCGCCGCACGGCCTGGCGCCCTGCCGAGGGCTTCGGCCTGCCGCGCCTGCCCAAGGTGCCTGCGCAAGGGCAGGGCATGGGCCGGGTGGCCTATGCCGACGCCCGCCAGCATCAGGACATCCTGCATTCATTGGTACGTGCCCTCAACAGCGGCAAGCAGCGCATTTGGCTGGCCACGCCTTACTTTCTGCCGACCTGGAGCGTGCGTCGCTCGCTGCGCCGCGCAGCTGGCAAGGGCGTCGATGTGCGGTTGCTGCTCACCGGCCCGCGCACCGATCATCCTTCGGTACGGTATGCCGGTCACCGGTACTATCCACGCCTGCTGCGCGCTGGCGTGCGTATTTTCGAGTATCAGCCGTGCTTTCTGCACCTGAAGATGGTGGTGGTGGACGATTGGGTCAGCATCGGGTCCTGCAACTTCGACCATTGGAACCTGCGCTTCAATCTGGAGGCCAATATAGAAGCGTTGGACCTGCCGCTGACGAGCGCGGTGGTCGAAAGTTTCGAACGCGATTTTGCCCTGAGCGAGGAAGTTGACCTGGCGCATTGGAACGCCAGGCCGTTCTGGCGACGGGTCAAACAGCGCATCTGGGGATGGCTGGACCGGTTGGTGGCCAACGTGCTCGACCGGCGCGACTGAGCGCAGCTATCGTGCAATGACGGTTCACAGGCAATCGAGGGAATGGATGCGATGACGGTTAAGAAGATACTCATGCTGGTGGGCGATTACGTCGAGGACTACGAGGTCATGGTGCCCTTCCAGGCGCTGAGCATGGTTGGGCATACCGTGCACGCCGTGTGCCCGGAAAAGGTGGCGGGCCAGACCGTGCGCACGGCTATCCACGACTTCGAAGGCGACCAGACCTACAGTGAAAAGCCGGGGCACCAGTTTGCCCTGAACCACGATTTCGTCCGGGCCCGCGCCGAAAGTTACGATGCACTGGTAATCCCGGGCGGGCGTGCCCCGGAATACCTGCGCCTTAACGAGAAAGTGCTCGAGCTGGTGCGAGCGTTCGACCAGGCAGGCAAGCCCATCGCTGCCGTGTGTCACGGCGCCCAGTTGCTAGCCGCTGCCGGGGTGCTCAAAGGCCGGGAGTGCAGTGCGTACCCGGCCTGCGCGCCCGAGGTGCGCCTGGCCGGCGGCACCTATATCGACATTGCGGTGGACCAGGCCCATGTGGACGGCAACCTGGTCACTGCGCCCGCCTGGCCGGCTCACCCTGCGTGGTTGGCGGCGTTTTTGAAGGTGTTGGGCACCCGTATCCTCTGACTCATCAGGCCGGCCAGTCCATGGGTCAGCCGACTTGCTCGACCCAATCGTTGAGGTTGTAGTAGTTGGTTACGCGGGCGATCTTGCCGCAATGGATATAGAAGAACGCGCCGGCCGGCAGGACATAGGTCTGGCCGGTGGCCGCAGGCAGGCCTTCGTCATCGGCCACATATTGCCCGTGTACGGTGAATTCCGCCGCCGCGCGACTGCCGTCGGCATTCTGCATCACCACGATGTCGGCCAGGCGCTCGCGGTAGCAGCGGTTCATCTTGTCCATGAAGGCGGCGAACCTGGCCTTGCCCATCTGCCGCTCACCCTGATTGATGTCGTGAATCACATCTTCGCTGAGCAGGGCCAGAAACCCTGGCATGTCACCTGCGTTGAACGCGGCGTAGTAAGCGTTTACCAATTCGGTAGCGGTCATGGAACATTACCTGTCGTGTAGGGAAAAGGCGTGTCGTTGGCCTGGATGATAGGGTTTCCCCTCAAGCCCGGCTTAGCCGAGCGCGTCATCCACATCGACAAAACGACCGCCAAGCATGCAAATACGCCTACTGCACGGCGCCGCCATCGCGCCCTATATCGATGACCTCGCTCGTCTGCGCCTAACTGTGTTCCGCGAGTTCCCCTACCTCTACGATGGCTCGCCCGAGTACGAAGCCGACTACCTGGCCGCCTATGCCCGTTCCGGGCGCAGCCTGGTGGTGCTGGCCATGGATGAGGACAAGGTAGTGGGCGCCTCCACGGGCCTGCCCCTGGTCGACGTTGCGCCCGAGTTCCAGGAGCCGTTCGTGGCCCAGGGCCGCGACCCGGCCAGCGTCTACTATTTCGGCGAGTCTGTGGTTCTGCCGCCATACCGAGGGCAGGGGCTTGGGGTACGTTTTTTCATCGAACGCGAATCCTATGCCCACAAACTGGCCGAGTTCGATTACTGCGCGTTCTGCGCCGTGGAGCGGCCCGGTGTACATCCGCGCCGCCCGGCCGACTACAAGCCTTTGCATGGGTTCTGGCGCAACCGCGGTTTCCTCCATGACCCATCACTGCGTACCCGGTATGCCTGGCGCGACCTGGACGAGCAGGAAAGCTCGGACAAGCTGATGTCGTTCTGGCTCAAGGAACTGCCCCTTTGATCCGTGTCGCGGCCTGCCAATACGCCATTGAGCTGCACGAAACCTGGGAGGCTTATGCCGACCACCTGCAGGGCTTGTGTGCAGAGGCGGTGGAGGCGGGCGCGCGCCTGCTGCTGCTGCCCGAATATGCAGGGCTGGTGCTCAGCGGGCAGCTGACACCCGAGCAGCGGGGGGACCTGAAGGCTTCCATTGCAGGCATCCAGCCTTTGATCGAGCCGTGGAAGGCCCTGTGTGCAGGCCTGGCCAAGCGTTGGGGCATCTACCTGCAACCAGGCACGCTTCCGGTACTGGACAGCGACGGCGCCTACCGCAACCGCGCCTGGCTGTTTGGCCCCAAAGGCGCGCTAGGGCATCAGGACAAGCTGATGATGACCCGCTTTGAGCGGGAACAGTGGGGCATTGCCGCAGGCCATGGGCTGACGGTGTTCGACACCGATCTGGGCCGTCTTGGCATCCTGGTCTGTTACGACAATGAGTTCCCGCTCTTGGCACGCCGGTTGGCAGAGCGTGGGGCTGACCTGATCCTGGCGCCGAGCTGCACCGACACCGAAGCCGGCTATCACCGTGTACGGATCGGGGCTCAGGCACGCGCCTTGGAGAACCAGCTGGCCGTATTGCAGAGCCCGACCGTAGGGCTGGCACCCTGGTCGCCGGCATTGGACGAGAACCTAGGCCGGGCAGGGCTGTTCGTGCCGCCTGATCGTGGCATGCCGGGGGATGGGGTAATGGCTCTGAGCGAATCGCTCGACCCGCAGTGCAGCCGTTGGCTGGTGTGCGATCTGGACCTGGAGGCCGTGCGCCGGGTCAGGCAGCAGGGGCAGGTATTTACCCGCAGGGACTGGCCCGAACAATTCGAACGTCTTTAAACGCAACGGCGGCGGGCCCTGGCATCAAGGTCCGCCGCCGCAGGTTGGGCTGCGCATTGCTGCGCACGCGAGCGGCCCGTGAAAGCGCCGCCCGCTGTTGCCATGGGTTACTTCACTTCGACGGCCAGGCTCTGGGCAATCTTGCTCTGCCACAAGGCGGGGCCTGTGATGTGCACCGACTCACCGTTGCTGTCCACGGCCACGGTCACGGGCATGTCCTTGACCTCGAACTCGTAGATGGCTTCCATACCCAGCTCGGCAAAGGCCAGGACCTTGGATTTGCGGATGGCTTGCGCAACCAGATAGGCGGCGCCACCTACGGCCATCAGGTAGACGGCCTTGTTGTCCTTGATCGCTTCGATGGCGGTCGGGCCGCGCTCGGACTTGCCGATCATGCCCAGCAGACCGGTCTGCTCCAGAATCTGGCGGGTGAACTTGTCCATGCGCGTGGCGGTGGTGGGGCCAGCAGGGCCGACCACTTCGTCGCCTACCGGGTCGACCGGGCCGACGTAGTAGATGAAGCGGCCCTTGAGATCCACCGGCAGTGCTTCGCCGCGGTTGAGCATTTCGACCATGCGCTTGTGGGCTGCGTCCCGGCCGGTCAGCATCTTGCCGTTGAGCAGGATGGTTTCACCCGGTTTCCAGCTGGCCACTTCTTCGGGCGTGATGCTGTCGAGGTTGACACGACGGGCGCTTGGCCCCGCTTCCCAGACGATCTCGGGGTAGGCGTCCAGCGAAGGCGCTTCGAGCTCCGCAGGGCCTGTGCCGTCGAGCACGAAGTGGGCGTGGCGAGTGGCCGCGCAGTTGGGGATCATGCACACCGGCAGCGAGGCGGCGTGGGTCGGGTAGTCCATGATCTTGACGTCGAGCACGGTGGTCAGGCCACCGAGGCCCTGGGCGCCGATGCCCAGTTGGTTGACCTTCTCGAACAGCTCCAGGCGGATTTCTTCCAGGCGGTTCTGCGGGCCGCGTGCCTTGAGCTCATGGATGTCGATGGACTCCATGAGCACTTCCTTGGCCATGACCGCGGCTTTTTCGGCAGTGCCGCCGATACCGATGCCCAGCATGCCAGGCGGGCACCAGCCAGCGCCCATGGTCGGAACGGTCTTGAGTACCCAGTCGACGATGGAGTCGGACGGGTTGAGCATGGCCATTTTGGACTTGTTTTCCGAACCGCCGCCCTTGGCTGCAACATCCACCTCGACCTTGTCGCCGGGGACGATGGAGTAGTGGATAACGGCCGGGGTGTTGTCCTTGGTGTTCTTGCGGGCACCGGCCGGGTCGGCCAGGATCGATGCGCGCAGCACGTTTTCAGGCAGGTTGTAGGCGCGGCGCACACCTTCGTTGATCATGTCGTCGACGCTCAGGGTGGCGCCGTCCCAGCGCACATCCATACCCACGCGCACGAATACGGTGACGATGCCGGTGTCCTGGCAGATAGGCCGGTGACCGGTGGCACACATGCGCGAGTTGATCAGGATCTGGGCGATGGAGTCGCGGGCAGCCGGCGACTCTTCGCGCAGGTAGGCCTCGTGCATGGCCTGGATGAAATCGACGGGGTGGTAGTACGAGATGAATTGCAGGGCGTCGGCAACGCTCTGAATCAGGTCGTCTTGCTTGATCACGGTCATGCAGCGCGCTCCTTTTAAAGACGGGAACATTCAGTGAGACGTTCGACGGAGCCGACCAGCCTGTCGAAACGCCTTGCAAAGGCGCGCCGACAGCCTGCCGACGCAAAAAAGGCGCGGCAGTATAGCGCGCCTGCCCCTGTGAAACACCTGCGAGTGGTCAGGACCATGGTCTGGCCGGTAGCCGGCATCCTTTTTGCTGCTAGGCACAGGACAGGGCATTAGACTCGACGGGCGCGCGGTCGCGTCCATCGGCACAAGGGGTTTGAACAGGTGAGTGAACATGCCCGAAATTAGGGTGGGCACGCGTTGTTGGGCGGTGCCGACGGGTGCCAACTTGCTCGATGCCCTGAACGAGGCAGGGCTCGGGGTGCCCTACAGCTGCCGCGCAGGGAGCTGCCATGCGTGCCTGGTACGGTGTGAGGACGGGTTGCCCCTCGACGCCCTGCCAGAAGCCCTGGCGCTGGACAGGCATGCCGTGGGCTGGCGCCTGGCTTGCCAGTGCCGCGTGGTCGAAGACCTGCGCGTGGAGGTGTTCGATCCGTTGCGCGACGGTGTAGGTGGCACTGTCAGCGAACTGGACTGGTTCGGTGATGTGCTGCGGTTGCGCCTGCGGACCGAGCGCAGCGTCCGCTACCAGCCGGGCCAGCACGCGGTGCTCTGGTTGGGTGGGGTGGCGCGGCCCTATTCGCTGGCCAGCCTGCCGGGTGAAGACGATTACCTGGAATTTCATATCGATTGCCAGCACCCCGGTGCATTCTGTGACCGGGCGCGGGCGCTGGAAGTGGGGGATGTGTTGCGCGTTGGCGAGGTGAGGGGCGGGGCATTGCATTACGACCTTGACTGGCAGGACAGACCGTTATGGCTACTGGCTGCCGGTACCGGGCTTGCACCGCTGTGGGGCATCGTGCGCGAAGCCTTGCGCCAAGGCCATCAGGGGGAGATCAGGTTGCTGCACGTGGCCCGCGACCGCGCAGGGCACTACTTGGCAGCGCCGTTGCAGCAGTTGCCAGGTGTAAACGTGGAATTGGTGATGGTCGCGCAGCTGGAGGAGGCACTGGCTGCGCTGCGGCCTTCATCGAGACAGACTTTGGCCTTGCTGTGCGGCGCGCCCGCCAGCGTCGAACGCTTTGCCCGACGGCTGTTCATCGCTGGGGTGCCGAGGGGGCAGGTGTTTGCAGACAGCTTTGTCGAGCACGCCTGAGCCGACGTATCTGCGGTGCCTGAACAGGGCCGCTTGCGCACGGGGGAACGCGCGCGAAGCAACCCTGGCTCGTCAGCCGATCAGCCGACCAGCGGATCACCGACATGCAGGATCTTCATGCCGTTGGTCCCGCCGATGGTGTGGTAGCTGTCGCCCTTGGTGAGGATCACCCAGTCACCTTGCTCGACCAGCCCACGCTTGAGCAGCTCGTCCACGGCGGCCTGGCTGACCTTGTCGGCCGGTAGCGATGCCGGGTCGAAATCGATCGGGTAAACACCGCGGAACATCGAGGCACGGGCCTGGGTGGCGCGGTGCGGAGACAGGGCGAAGATTGGCACGTGCGAGCGCAGGCGCGACATGATCAGTGGCGTATAACCGCTCTCGGTCAGAGCGATGATCGCCTTCACACCCGGGAAGTGGTTGGCCGTGTACATGGCTGCCAGGGCGATGCTTTCGTCGCAGCGCTCGAACGTGGTGTGCAGGCGGTGGCTGGAGCGCTGGCTGGTCGGGTGCTTCTCGGCACCCAGGCAGATGCGCGCCATGGCCTGGACCGCTTCGATCGGGTATGACCCGGCGGCGCTTTCGGCCGACAGCATCACGGCATCGGTGTTGTCGAGCACGGCGTTTGCCACGTCGGACACTTCGGCACGGGTCGGCATCGGGTTCTGGATCATCGACTCCATCATCTGGGTCGCGACGATCACTGCCTTGTTGTTGCGGCGGGCGTGCTGGATGATCTTCTTCTGGATGGCGATCAGCTCGGCGTCGCCGATTTCCACGCCCAGGTCACCACGGGCAACCATGACGGCGTCGGAGGCTGCGATGAGCTTGTCGAGGGTTTCGTCGTCGGCAACCGCTTCGGCGCGTTCGATCTTGGCCACCAGCCAGGCGCTGCCACCGGACTCGTCACGCAGTTTGCGGGCGTATTCCATGTCGCTGGCGTCACGCGGGAAGGATACGGCCAGGTAGTCCAGGTCCATCTCGGCAGCCAGCTTGATGTCGGCTTTGTCCTTCTCGGTCAGGGCCGGTGCAGTCAGACCGCCACCTTTGCGGTTGATGCCCTTGTGGTCCGACAGCGGGCCACCGATGATCACCACGCAGTGCAGGGCGTCGGCGGTGGCGGTTTCGACGCGCATGACCACGCGGCCATCGTCGAGCAGCAGTTCGTCGCCAACGCCACAGTCCTTGACCAGGTCGGGGTAGTCGATACCGACGATGTCCTGGTTGCCTTCTGTCAGCGGATGAGCGGTCGAGAAGGTGAAGGTGTCACCGACTTTCAGTTCGATGCGCTTGTTGGCGAACTTGGCGATGCGGATCTTCGGACCCTGCAGGTCGCCGAGCAAGGCCACGTGACGGCCATTCTTGGCAGCGATTTCACGGATCAGGCGGGCGCGTGCCTTATGCTCGTCCGGAGTGCCATGAGAGAAGTTCAGGCGAGCCACGTCCAGGCCGGCGAGGATCAACTGTTCGATCACTTCCGGCGAATTGCTGGCGGGGCCAAGGGTGGCGACGATTTTGGTACGGCGGATGGTCATGCACAGACTCCTATAGTGAAGCGCAGCGAGAGGCTACTCCTGAATCGGGCTGTAGTCATCGTTAGGTTGCACTACCTGGCTTTGGAAAACTGTGCAGGTGACAGGGGCACGGGTTTGTTGGCTGGTATGTGTCGGTCAACAAACGCGGTAAGTGCCGATCGTTGAAGAATCCGATGGGTCGGCCGATATGCTGTTCAGCAAAGGAGAGTCCCATGCGCATGCTGATCGTTTTAGCCCTCGCGGCCAGTGCCGTCGGGTGTACCCGCTGGTCCATGGACCACCATCTCAACAATGCCTACCGCGCTTATGATCGGGGTGATTGCCAGCGGGTAATGCTGGAGCTGTCCCAGGTCGATCGTACCAGCCGCGCCCGGCCGTTCATCCACCCGGAAGTCGCGTTGCTGCGTGGGCAGTGCCTGGAGCGGCAAGCGTTGTATGTGGATGCCGCACAGACCTACCATTACCTGATCCAGCGCTATCCGGGCAATGAATATGCCTACCGTGCCCAGGCGCGCCTGCAAACACTGGAGAAACTCGGCCACTACCGCGGCGGTGAGCGGCCGTGACCAGGCCAGCGACGAGCGTACCTTGGCGCTAATGCCAAGGTGTGTTGTATTGACAGGGAGATTTGTCGCAGCGTGCGCTAACCTGTCACTCAACTGATACAACAACCGCCAGTACCAGGCATTCCTGGCATCGCGGACGGACTGACCTTGACGCTATTCAATAAACGACTTATCGACCGCCACCAGCTGCCCTTCGTCCTGAAAGTGTTCAATCGCTTCAACGGCCAGGAGATGGGCCAGCTCGGCAACGCCTCCGAAAACGGCATGATGCTGATCAGCGAACTGCCGGTCATGGTGGGCCCCGATTACGAATTGCAGTTGCGCCTGCCGTTGACGGGGGGTGGGCATCAGTTCGTCAACCTTACGGCCAGTTGCCTGTGGTGCCGCGAGGACCAGACCCCTGGATATTACGATTCGGGTTTCATGTTGTTGCAGGCCCCTCGCGAATACGATGACTTTGTACGCTCCCTGCAGGAGTACTTCAGTTTTCGCGCTTCCTCTACCTCGGTTTGACAGGTCGGTAATGCCGAGCGCTGATGCCTGCCCATGGGACTGGCCCGGGCCAATAGGGGCTGCATAGCACCGCCTACTGGCCCCAGGTAGCTTCATCGGCTCGACGTCAGGCCGGGCTCAACGCGTTAGAATCAGGGCGACCCTGCAACAGGACGGCCCTGTGACCTCAAGCATCTTCTGGTATGACTACGAAACCACTGGCATCAACCCGCGCTGCGACCGGCCCGTGCAGATGGCAGGGGTACGTACTGACCTTGACCTCAATGAAATCGACGATCCGGTCAACCTCTACTGCCGCCTATCGGACGATATACTGCCGCACCCTGCTGCCTGCCTGGTGACGGGCGTCACGCCGCAAAAGTTGGCCGAAAAAGGCCTCGGCGAGGCCGAGTTCATGGCGCGGGTGCACGCCGAGCTGGCACAACCCGGCACCTGTGGCGCCGGCTACAACACGCTGCGTTTTGACGACGAGGTCACCCGCTACAGCCTCTACCGCAACTTCTTCGACCCTTACGCCCGCGAATGGCAGGGCGGCAACAGCCGCTGGGATTTGATCGATATCGTTAGAGCCGCGTGCGCCTTGCGGCCCGATGGCATCCAATGGCCCAAACAGGACGGGCGCACCAGTCTGCGCCTTGAGTTGTTGAGCAAGGCCAATGGCATCGAGCATGGCCATGCACACGAAGCGCTGTCCGATGTTCGGGCAACCATTGCCCTTGCTCGGCTGATACGCGAGAAGCAGCCCAAGTTGTACGACTGGTTGTTTCAGCTTCGCAGCAAGCATAAGGTCATGGAGCAAATACGGTTGCTACAGCCGATGGTGCATATTTCCGGGCGTTTCAGTGCCGCGCGTCATTACCTGGGCATTGTGTTGCCATTGGCCTGGCACCCTAAGAACCGCAATGCATTGATTGTTTGCGATCTGCATCAGCAAACCCTGCCGCTGGTTGAGGAAAATGCTGAAACTTTACGCCAGCGGCTCTATACCCGTCGAGAAACACTTGGCGAAGGCGAGCTGCCCGTACCGCTCAAACTCATTCAGATCAACCGCTGTCCGGTGGTCGCGCCCCTTTCTGTAATACGACCGGCCGATCAAGCGCGTCTTGGGATCGACCTGGATACGTTACAACGGCGCGCAGAGGCATTGGCCCGTCAACAGGATCAATGGCAGGAAAAACTGGCGCTTATTTATACACAAGACGGTTTTGCGGCCAGTGAAGATCCTGAACAGCAATTGTATGAGCGGTTTCTCGGCCAGCGTGACCGGCGGCTATGCGATCAAGTGCGTTCGCTGGCGCCCGCACAGTTGGGCGCCGGGCAGTGGATGTTCGATGATCCACGCCTGCCCGAACTACTCTTTCGCTACCGTGCGCGTAACTTTCCGGACACCTTGAACGATGAAGAGCGGGCGCGATGGCAGGATTTTTGTAGGCAGCGTCTGGCTGACCCCCGCTGGGGTGCGCCCAATACCTTGGGTGATTTCGCCCATGCCCTGGCCGTAGCCTGGCCTGACGCGGATGAAGCAGGACGGCAAGTGCTGACTGCCTGGCAACTGCATGCCAACGCGTTGCAAACGCGGTTCGCCGTCAATTGAAAACCCATAAAAAAACGCCGGTTATTAACCGGCGTTTTCTTTTCGAATATCAAATAGCGGGCAACGGACAATCAGTCCAGCAGGGTTGCCCAGCTTTCTACCTCGTCACCGCCCCATTGAGCTTTCCACTCTTTCAGGGTTTTGTGGTTGCCACCTTTGGTTTCGATGACTTCACCGTTGTGCGGGTTCTTGTATTGCTTGACCTTGCGCGCGCGTTTAGTGCCAGTGGTTTTCACGGCGCCACGCGGCAGTTTGCTCATCTTGGCATCAGGGTCGAGCAGGGCAATGATGTCACGCAGCGATTTGGAATATTCGCCCATCAGGGTGCGCAGTTTGCCTTCGAACTCCAGTTCTTTTTTCAGCTTGTCATCCTGAGACAGGTTGGCCAGGCGGGCCTGAAGTTCCTTGATGGCTTCTTCGGTGGCACGGTACTCGTTGATCAGGGACATGGAGTGTTCCTTAATGCGTGTTCGGGAATGTGTGGAGCAATAGTAAACAGGCAACTCTCGCAAGTAAACATATGATTGATGTATTAACAGTTGGTTAAGCTGTGACAGTATTTCTCCAAGTGAACAGAAATTTACATAGGTTGCCGTTTCATCCATAAATCTTGTCAGAAGATTCCCCACGGGTAGGCCCAACGGCCCTATGCAGCACGTCGCAATCATTACTGCGTTTTTCTCAGCGTGCCGCTAGAATGAGCGCCTTTGCGAGTTCTGGAGTCTTATTCATGCGCACCTACCGTCTGGTGATCGCTTGCCCCGACCGTGTCGGCATCGTGGCGAAAGTCAGTAATTTCCTGGCCTTGTACAACGGCTGGATCACCGAAGCCAGCCATCACTCCGACGAGCAGACTGGCTGGTTCTTCATGCGTCATGAAATTCGCGCCGAGTCGCTGCCCTTCGGCATCGAGGCTTTTCGCGAGGCGTTCGCGCCCATCGCCGAAGAGTTCTCCATGACCTGGCGCGTGACCGATTCTGCCCAGAAGAAGCGGGTCGTGTTGATGGCCAGCCGTGAATCCCATTGCCTGGCTGACCTGCTGCACCGCTGGCACAGCGATGAGCTCGATTGCGATATTCCCTGCGTCATTTCCAACCACAATGACCTGCGCAGCATGGTCGAGTGGCACGGTATTCCGTTTTTCCATGTTCCAGTAGACCCCAAGGACAAGGCCCCGGCGTTTGCCGAAGTGTCACGCCTGGTGCAGGAACATGCAGCCGATGTGGTTGTGCTGGCGCGGTACATGCAAATTCTGCCGCCGCAACTCTGCCAGGACTATGCTGAGAAGGTGATCAACATCCACCATAGCTTCCTGCCATCGTTCGTCGGCGCCAAGCCGTACCACCAGGCGGCGCTGCGTGGCGTGAAACTGATCGGCGCGACTTGCCACTATGTGACCGAAGAGCTGGACGCCGGCCCTATCATCGAGCAGGACGTGGTGCGGGTTACCCACGCCGACAGCATCGAGGACATGGTCCGCTTCGGGCGTGACGTGGAAAAAATGGTCCTGGCCCGCGGCCTGCGCTATCACCTGGAAGATCGGGTTCTGGTGCACGGCAACAAGACAGTGGTGTTCGACTGATCGCAGGGCTACTCCCAGACCTGTCCAGCAACGTGAGGATCGACCCATGGGACGGCGCGGTACCCCTACAGCCTCACCTCCCCCTGTAGTGGGTCAGGGTTGCCTGGCCCGCTACGATCCCGACGCCTTGCAGGACACCGACGGTACCGACTTTCCCGGTGCCGCGGCGCTTTGGCAAGCGCTCAACCCACCTGACGGCGCCAGCGCTCCAGCAGCGGACGCGCCAGCAGGCACACGAACACCGGCCCTCCGGCGAGCAGATACAGGTAGTAAGTGATGGCACGCCAGATCAGGATCGCTGCCGCCGCCGTCGAGCTGCCCACCATGGGTGTCAGCAGGCTGGCCGAGGTCAGCTCGGCAGCGCCTGCGCCCCCGGGCATCATGCTGAACTGACCGGCGCTGAGCGATAGCATCTGGACCAGGAAGCTGGGAATCCAGGCCAGCTCCACGCCCAAGCCCCTGACCACGAGATACAGCACGCTAAAGCGCAGTCCCCAGTGGACGCATGTCAGGCTGAACACCAGAAACAAAGTGCGCTTGGGCAACTGCCAGGTTTGCGCCAAGGCCTGCACGAAACGAAGCAGCTTGCGTGCCCAGCGTCGTTTACGCGGTGCGCTGGTGCCCAGGCGCTGCAACAGCCGGCCGTTCAGACGCATCACCTTGCGCCGGTAGCGCAGCAACATCACCACGCCTGCCAGCACCGCGCATAGCAGTGCTGCACTGCCTAGCAACATGCTTTCCTGGCTGCGCCCAAGGCTGTGAAACAGCGCATAGCCTGCGATCGCCAGCATGGCGCAGAAGAAAAAAACCAAGTCATTGAGCTGATCCATCGCGAACACCGCGCCGCTGCGGGCTGCACTGATGCCCTCGCGGGCCAGCAAGGCCATCAGGGTCAAGGGGCCGCCGCCGCCACCTGGAGTGGTGCAGATGGCGAACTCGGTGGCCATGACCACACCCAATGTGCGCACCCGCGATACACGCGCTGCCTGATCGCCCAGCAGCAGGCGCATCCGGCAGGCGTTGATCACCCAGCACAGCAGGATCATGCCCACCAACGTCATGAGCAGCTGCGGATCGAAACGGCTCAGCTTGGGCAGCAGTTCGCTGCCGCCCAACAGTGCAGGCACCAACGCTGCGCCCAACAGCGCCAAGCCCAGCAGCAGCCAGCGGTTCACGCTGCCACCTGCCGCTCCAGCCAGGCTGACTTGGTCAAAGGTTCACGCCCGTCTTCGATCAGTTTTTCAAGGGTGCGCAACCAGTAGTCCCGTGAGTAGCGATGGCGCATGTCCACCGGATGCAACCCGAGGCGCAGGGTGTTGGCGCCTTGCCAACGTCGACATTGCCAGTCACTGAGCACCCGCGACACGCCACGGCGCCAGGCGCTGCGCGCGCTCCAGACCAGGCCGGGTGCATCGATGGCGGTAAAGTCCGGCAGGCGATAGAGGTGCTGCGGGGTGCTGGTGTACTTCAGCGGCAGTTGGCGCAGTGCTTGTCGTGTGCCCTGGCTCATCAACCAGGCGGGGGCCACGAAGCCAGCCACGGGCCAGCCTTGACGGTCGAACAGCGCCAGACCGTCTTGTAGTCGGGCGATGGCCTGGTGTTCGTCCAGCGCGTAGAACTCGCCTTCATGGGTATAAATCCGCCGCATGAAGTAGTCCAGGGGCGTGCGCGGCGTGGGACCTTCATCGGCATGGGCGTAACCATGCAGGGCCAGCTCGTCACCCGCGGCCAGACGGCGATCGAGCAACTGGCAGAAGCCGGGAGACTGAGTCAGCAGGTTACGTCGATGAAAATCGGGTACCACCAGCCAAGTCATGGGCACGTTACCCAATGCATCGACCGCCTGCACGAACGGCTCGTAGTCTGGCCAGGTCTCTGGGGCCACGTCATGCAGCACCAGCATCACGCTGCGGGAACGGAGAGAGGCCTCAAGCATGTGCCCGCACCTGCTGTTGGTGGCCCAGTACGGCCTGGTAATGCTCAAGCAGGCCGTTGACCACGTTGTCCCATGAGTAATGCTGCTCTACATGGCGCCTGGCCTGGGCACCGAGCTTGCGCGCACCCGCTTCGAACGCCTCGCGCACGGCCAGGGCCATTGCCCTGGCGTCGTTGGGTTGGCACAAGCGACCGCACTGGTCGTTGACGATTTCGCCGAAGGCGCCGGCACGCACTGCAACCACGGGCGTACCACTGGCCATGGCTTCGAGGATGACCAGGCCGAACGTTTCCTGGTCGCCGGCATGCACCAACAGGTCGGCGCTGGCCATCAGGCGAGCCACCTGGTCAGGTGGGCAGAACTGGCCGATCACGCTGACGTTGTCGGGCACATTGGCGGGCATATTGGACCCCACCAGCAGCAGGTGATAACCGCGCCCCAACTGCCGCATGCATTCAAGCAGAACGGGCAGGTTCTTCTCCCGTGAGCCACGGCCTGCATAGATCAGCAGCCGGCAGGTGTCGGCGATGCCCAGTTCGGCTCGCACCTGTGGATCGCGGCGTGCAGGATTGAAGGTTTCCAGGTCTACGCCCAAAGGCTGCACGTGGACATCACGTACTCCCAGGCGACGGAGCTTGTCTGCCATGACCTTGCTCGGTGCGAGCACTCGGTCGAAATTGCCATACAACTTGCTGACATAAGCCTCGACGTTGGGCGTGAACCAATTGCCCATGCGGTTGCTCACCAACAGCGGCAGGTCGGAGTGATAGAAGCCAATGACCGGCACGTCCAGCTGACGGCGAGCTTCCAGCGCCGCCCAGGCGGTCAGATACGGATCGCCGACTTCGATCAGGTCTGGCTTTAGCGTGCGCAGCGTGTTGCACCATGGCGCCAGGCGTACCGGAAAGCGGTAGCCTTTGCCAAAGGGCAGGGGTAGTGCAGGCACATGATAGACACCGCCTTCATGCCGAGCGCTGGCGCCGGGGATCAACAGGCTGTGACGGACACCTTGCACGGCATCCAGGCGGTGGTGTTTGGCATCAAGGTAAGTGCGTACGCCGCCGCTGGCCGGGGCGTAGAACATGGTGATGTCGGCAATGTGCACGATCTGCGTCCCTCCGGGATCGTCTTTCGGGTCTGTCACCGCGCGGTAACGAAACCGGCGTTGACATGCCATGAAGTTGACCTTTCAGAAGGGTAGTTTGTTCGATCAGCTTGTGCGGTTGGCCGCCCGGCAGCCGAGCGCTAGGCAATAGCGCTCGGTGGGTCGGTGCCGGGGCTGGGCCGGCTTCAGATACGGAAGGTGCCGACCAGGTGTTTCAGGCGGCTGGCCTGCTGCTCCAGGTCAGAACAGGCACGCAGCGTCGCCTGCAGGTTTTCCACGCCTTCCTGGTTGAGCATGTTGATTTCGTTGATATCCATGTTGATGGCTTCGACCACGGCCGTCTGCTCTTCGGTGGCCGTGGCCACGGACTGGTTCATGCCATCGATTTCGCCAATGCGCACGGTGACACTTTCCAGCCGCTCACCTGCCTGGTTGGCGATCTGCACGCTGTCCAGGCTGTGACGCTGGCTCTGGTCCATGGTTTCGACCGACTCGCGGGCACCCACTTGCAGCTCCTCGATCATGCCCTGGACCTGCTGCGCGGATTCCTGGGTGCGATGGGCCAGGTTGCGCACCTCGTCGGCCACCACTGCGAAACCACGACCTGCTTCACCGGCGCGCGCGGCCTCGATGGCGGCGTTGAGCGCCAGCAGGTTGGTCTGCTGGGAGATGCTGGTGATCACTTCGAGAATCTGGCCGATGTTGACGGTCTTGCTGTTGAGCGTCTCGATGTGGGCGCTGGACGTTACGATCAAGTCGGAAAGACGGTTCATGGCGGCGATGTTGCGATCGACCACCTGCTGGCCTTCTTCTGACAGGCGCCTTGCAGAGCTTGCGTGCTGGGACGCCTGCGCCGCGTTGCCGGCGATCTCCTGGGCGGCAGCGCCCAGCTCGTTGATGGCGGCCGCCACGCTGTTGGTGCGGTTGGACTGTTCGTCGGAATTGGCCATCGACGAGTTGGACGCACTGATGACACGCAACGCGACTTCGTTCACCTGCTCGGTGGCCGAGGACACTTCACGGATCGAGCCGTGGATACGCTCGACGAAGCGGTTGAAGGCGTTGCCCAGGATGCCGAACTCGTCGTGGTGGTGGATGCGCAGGCGCTTGGTAAGGTCGCCTTCACCCTCGGCGATGTCCTCCATGGCCCGTGTCATGGTGTGCAGCGGCTGCATCAGCACACGGATCAGCAGCCCCAGCAGGGCGATGATGATCACCACGGCCACCACGGTGGCAATCACGGCGGAAGTGCGGAATGTGCTGAGCATCGCGAAGGCCTTATCCTTGTCCAACGACAGGCCGATGTACCAGTTGGCCGAAGGCAAGCCGGTCACCGGTGTGAACGTCAGCAGGCGGGCCTGGCCGTCACTTTGCACTTCGGTGAGCTCGGACGTGAGCTTTGGTGTGCGCTCGGGGAACAGGTCTGACAATGATTTCATCACCAGGCCTTGATCCGGATGGACCAGGATCTTGCCTTGGTCATTTACCAGGAACGCATAGCCCATGCCGCCGAAATTCAGCGAGTTGATGATTTGCGCCAGGCCGTCCAGTGCCAGGTCACCCCCGACCACGCCCACCGAATCGGCCACCTTGTCGAGGATGCCGATGACCATCTTGTTGGTGGTCATGTCGATGTAGGGTTCGGTCAGCAGGGTGCTGCTGGCACTCATGCCATCCTTGTACCAAGGGCGTGTGCGGGGGTCGTAGCCGTCAGGCATCTTTGCATCCGGGCGTACGCTGAAGCTGCCATCGACCCTGCCCAGGTAGACGGTTAGGAAACTCGATATCAGCGCCTGCTGGCCCATCAGGGTTTCAGCGTTGGCCGGTTGCTGGGCAATATTCTGCGCCAGGTTTTCGACCAGTTTGATACGCCCCTCGAACAAACTGCGGATGTTGGTCGAAGTGGAAGCGCCCATCTCAGTCAGGTAGTCCTGAAGGTCCTCGCGAATCGCATTACGCTGCAGATAATCGTTGTAGAGGGTGAACAGGCTGAATGCGAGGATCACGATCAGTGATGCTGCCAGCAGAATCTTGTGGCTGAAACGAAGGCTTTTGTTCATGAAATCATCGGGTCCGCTAAGGTTTTGTATCAGGCGTTCGCAGCTGTAGGGCCCAGCCAGTGCAACATCCCGAAAAGTCCTTTTTCGGTTGTTCTCTCTGAGTAAGGCGAATATCACCCAGAGGTATCGGCCGGAGTAAGACAAAGCTTGAGCAGAGGATTAAAGAGATGTCGGAATCTTCATTTATCGTTGTAGGATCGAGCCCTGATGGCCAGCCCGTAGGGCAGGCGATGCGGCTTGCCAACCGGCACGGGCTGGTGGCAGGGGCCACCGGTACCGGCAAGACCGTGACCCTGCAACACTTGGCCGAAGCGTTCAGCGATGCCGGGGTGGCGGTGTTCGCGGCCGACGTCAAGGGCGACCTGTGTGGGCTGGGCGCCAAAGGCGCGCCCGAGGGCAAGGTGGCCGAGCGCATCGCCGGGATGCCTTGGTTGCGCCACCAGCCACAGGCCTATCCGGTGAGCGTGTGGGACATTGCGGGCCAGTCGGGTCATCCGTTGCGTACCACGATCAGCGAAATGGGGCCTTTGCTGCTGGGCAACCTGCTTGAGCTCACCGATAGCCAACAGTCAGCGCTATATGCCAGTTTCAAGGTGGCTGATCGCGAAGGCCTGCTGTTGCTGGACCTCAAGGACCTCAAAGCGCTGCTTGGCCACTTGAAGGACAACCCGCAGGTGTTGGGCGAAGACAGTGCGCTGGTGACCGGCGCGTCCGTTCAGGCGTTGCTGCGCAGGCTGGCCACCCTGGAGCAACAGGGGGCAGAGGCGTTGTTCGGTGAACCGGCATTGCAGCTCGAGGACATTCTACGGCCCGACCCGGATGGGCGAGGGCGCATCCATTTGCTCGACGCCAGCCGACTGGTGCATGAGGCACCCAAGGTCTATGCCACGTTTCTGCTGTGGCTGCTGGCCGAACTGTTCGAGCAACTGCCCGAGCGTGGCGATGCCGAAAAACCGGTGCTGGCGTTGTTCTTCGATGAAGCGCACCTGCTGTTCAAGGACACCCCCAAGGCATTGCAGGACCGCCTGGAGCAGGTGGTGCGGCTGATTCGCTCAAAGGGGGTAGGGGTGTATTTCGTCACCCAGTCCCCAGCGGATCTACCCGATGCAGTCCTGGCCCAACTGGGTTTGCGAATCCAGCATGGCCTGCGGGCTTATACGGCCAGGGAGCAGAAGGCGTTGCGTGCCGTAGCTGAGGGCTTTCGCCCCAACCCTTCATTCGATGCGTTGTCTTCGCTGACCGAACTGGGCATCGGGGAGGCCTTGGTCGGCACGCTTGAGGACAAGGGAACACCTGCCAGGGTGCAGCGGGTGCTGATTGCGCCCCCGCAATCGCGTATCGGCCCGTTGAGTGAGTCTGAACGCAGTGCGCTGATTGCGCGTTCACCCTTGGTTGGCCGTTATGACAAACCCATAGACCGGGACTCGGCTTACGAAAGGCTCAACCAGCGCAAAGGCGAAGCGGTGGAGCCCGCGCCGCAACCCAAGGCCGATGACAGCAGTTTTGCCGAAAAGGCGGGCGAATTCCTGCAAGGCGCGGCCGGGCAGGCGATCAAGTCGGCGGTGCGTCAGGCTGCCAATCAACTGGGGCGGCAGCTGGTGCGCGGGCTGATGGGCTCGTTGCTGGGCGGGAAGAAGAAGTAGCTGCGCGGTGTGAAGCCATCGCCCATAAAAAAGGCGCCCTACGGCGCCTTCTTATACGGACTGAGGTCAGCCGATTGCCTTGGACGCCAACCAGAACAGGCCGGCTGCAAGACCCATCGAGGCAGGCAGGGTTAGCACCCAAGCCATCAGGATGGTCTTCACCGTGCCGCCCTGCAGGCCGCTTTTGTTGGCGACCATGGTGCCGGCAACGCCGGAAGACAGTACATGCGTGGTGGAAACCGGCAGCGCAAACACGTTGGCCATGCCAATGGCGCAGGCCGCGGTGATCTGCGCCGACATGCCCTGGGCGTAAGTCATGCCCTGCTTGCCGATCTTCTCGCCGACGGTCAACACCACGCGGCGCCAGCCAACCATGGTGCCCAGGCCCAGGGCCAGGGCAACGGCCACGATCACCCAGAACGGGGCGTACTCAGTGGTGGCGGTCAGGTCCTTGCGCAGCTTTTCAAGGTCGGACTTTTCACGCGCGTCCAGGCCTGGCAGCTTGCCAACCTTCTTCGCGGTGTCGTCCAGGCACAGCAGGTAACGGCGTACTTCGACACGCTTGTCCGCGTCCAGGGCCCGGTAGTCGGTCACGCCCTGCAGCGAGGATTGCAGCGCGGCGATGGTCGGCTCGGTCTGCTGCGGATTGCAGCTGAACTGCTCAGGCAGGTCACTGGCCTTGGCCTTGCCCAGCGCCAGGAATTCACCCAGCGTGGCAGCGTTGCGCTCGTAGAACTGGCTCATGTGCAACGTGGCATCACGGGTGCGTTCGATCTGGTAGGTGGTGCTGTTCAGGTCGAGCACGAACTTGGCCGGTACGATGCCGATCAATACCAGCATGATCAGGCCAATGCCTTTCTGACCGTCATTGGAGCCGTGCACGAAGCTCACGCCCATGGCCGAAATCACCAGCACCAGGCGATTCCAGAACGGCGGGTGCTTCTTGTCGTCCAGTTTGCGGCGTTGTTCAGGCGTCTTGTGCATCTTCGACAGCGGGCGCCACCATTTCAGGCCAAGCAGGACCAGCGCAGCCACGGCAAACCCGGCAATCGGCGAAACCACCAGGGACATGGCGATATCGATGGCTTTCTGCCAATTGACGCCGTCACCCAGCGGAATGCCGTTGATAAGCGCGTTGGCCAGGCCCACCCCCAGGATCGAGCCGATCAGGGTGTGCGAGCTGGACGCAGGAATACCGAAGTACCAGGTGCCCAGGTTCCAGGTAATGGCCGCGGCCAGCAGCGAGAAGACCATGGCCAGGCCATGCCCGGTGTTCACATTGATCAGCAACTCTACCGGTAGCAGGTGCACGATGGCGTAAGCCACCCCGACCCCACCCAGCAGAACGCCAAGGAAGTTGAACACGCCGGAGAAGAACACGGCCAGGTGTGGCGGCATGGCTTTGGTGTAGATGACGGTGGCTACCGCGTTGGCGGTGTCATGAAAGCCATTGATGAACTCGAAGGCGAGCACGAAGGTCAAGGCGAGCAGCAGGCTCACCAATACCCAGGCATCCAGTCCGCTGAATAAATCGATCATGAAGGTTGTCTGGCGGTCGTAGGGGGGCCGGATTATGCCAGAAAACGTTGGCAATCGATGCACCCACCGCAGCCGCTGATCATGTCGCGCAGGTCAGAAAACGCCATTCGCAGCCGCAGGTGGGCCGGCATCATCTAAGGCAAATGCATTCAACGTCAGCGAAAAATCAACAAAATACGCGAAAAGGTGATGCCTTTATCGTTTTAAACGGCTGTATGAAATTTGTGAAATTCCGTTACAACCACTGCGCCAGAGCAGTCAGGCGCTTTGGGCACCCCTTGCGCAACTTGACGACTGGGCAAAGCACTCAAGGTGCGGCGCTGCGCAATTCCTTCTCCATGCGTTCCAGCTCCTGACTGAATGCCTGGTCGCGCATGTTGACACGTTTACGCCATGGTTTGCGTTCCGGTTCCGGCTGCGCCGCATAGGTGGTCACTTCGCCGCCATACACATCCTTGAAACGCTCGGCCTGGCGCTCGAGTTCTGCGCGCAATTCTTCTTTTGTCACATGCAGTACCTGAATTGATTTGAAAAGAGGACCGCCCTGTCGGCGTAACCGTTATGCGGTATCGACACGTTAACATGCCAGCGGGATCTACATCGGCGAGTCGTCCAACAAGACGATCGGAGTATATCAACACGCGAACAAGGCTAGCGCGATGGGATTGGCGCGATGGGCAATCAAACACATGTCGAAATTAAGAAAACCTCAACGTATGAAAGTTCGATACCCAACGATGCGAGTCGCACAAACAAAACGGCCCCACCAATTGGCAGGGCCGTTGCCTGGGACTTCTACGGTGGGTACCTGACCAGTCTCTCCAAAGAAGCCACAAGTGGCACTGGAAAGGTATAAGCAAACGTGTCGCCGGTCAATTGCGATTATCGGCCGGTTGTTCGATAATCGCACAAGTCGGCGATTTTTTTGAGGTGTGCGATGAAGGACGTTAAAACAGCCCGTGACGGTGGCCTGCCCGAAACAGCGCGCAGCCCGGCGCCAGCCCTGGCCCCGCCGATCGTGGCATCACCGGCCAAGCGCATTCAGGCGTTCACCGGCGATCCTGACTTCATGACCTCCTTAGCGCGCGGGCTTGCCGTCATCCAGGCATTTCAGGAACGCAAGCGGCACCTGACCATCGCGCAAATCAGCCACCGCACTGAAATCCCCCGGGCAGCCGTGCGCCGGTGCCTGCATACCCTGATGAAGCTGGGGTACGCGACCACCGACGGACGTACCTACTCCTTACTGCCCAAAGTGCTTACGCTCGGCCATGCGTACCTGTCATCGACACCCCTGGCCATTTCCGCGCAGCCTTACCTGGACCGAATCAGCGACCAGTTGCACGAAGCGGCCAACATGGCGACCCTCGAAGGGGACGATATTCTGTACATCGCCCGCTCGGCGACAGTAGAGCGCCTGATCTCGGTGGACTTGTCTGTCGGTGGGCGCCTCCCGGCGTATTGCACGTCCATGGGCCGCATCCTCCTGGCGGCCATGGACGACACCAGCCTGCGCGAATACTTCGACCGCGCCGACCTCAAGGCGCGCACCAGCCGTACCCTGCACGACGCCCCGTCGCTGTTCGCCTGCATCGAGCAAGTGCGTAGCCAGGGATGGTGCGTGGTCGACCAGGAACTCGAACAGGGGCTGCGCTCGGTTGCCGTGCCCGTCTACGACGCCTCAGGCCAGGTGCTGGCGGCGTTGAACGTCAGTACTCACGTCGGGCGTGTGCCGCGCAGTGAACTGGAACAACGGTTTCTTCCTGTTCTGCTGGAGGCTAGCCAAGAGTTGAGCCATCAGCTGTTTGGTTGAGAGTGCATGCTTGCCTGCGGATCATCAGCCCAGCCTGCCTGACAAAAGCGTTCGATAATCGCCCATTTCAGCCTTGAGCCAATTGTGGTGGATCCGCCTTTGTCCCTAACCTGATGCCCATCCGGCGGACAGGTTGCAGTGACCGATTGTGCCTCTATCCCCGGCGCCCATGGTCATTGCAGGAGAGGCAAGATGCGCGAGGTGTATATCTGTGATGCCGTTCGTACGCCCATTGGCCGATTCGGCGGTGCCTTGGCCGGCATACGGGCTGACGATCTGGCGGCGGTACCACTCAGGGCGCTGATCGCGCGCAACCCCGGTGTGCACTGGACGCAATTGGACGAGGTGTTTTTCGGCTGTGCCAACCAGGCCGGCGAAGACAACCGGAACGTGGCGCGCATGGCGCTGCTGCTGGCCGGGCTGCCGGAATGCGTGCCAGGCGTCACCCTCAACCGCTTGTGCGCTTCAGGCATGGAGGCCGTTGGCGCGGCGTTCCGCGCCATCGCCTGCGGCGAGATGGAGCTGGCCATCGCGGGCGGCGTGGAGTCGATGTCGCGTGCGCCATTTGTCATGGGCAAGGCACAAAGCGCTTATTCACGCAGCATGCAACTTGAAGACACCACCATTGGCTGGCGTTTCGTCAACCCGCTCATGAAAGCGCAATACGGTGTGGATGCCATGCCGCAAACGGCCGACAACGTGGCTGACGACTACGGTATCTCCCGCGCCGACCAGGATGCGTTTGCCTTGCGCAGTCAGCACAAGGCCGCAGCGGCGCAAGCTGCCGGGTTCTTCGCCGAGGAAATCGTGCCGGTGTGCATCGCGCATAAAAAGGGTGAGACCTGGGTAGAGCATGATGAGCACTTGCGGCCCAATACCACCCTTGAGGCCTTGGCCAAGCTCAACCCCGTCAATGGCGTGGGCAAAACGGTCACGGCGGGCAATGCATCGGGGGTCAACGATGGCGCGGCAGCGATGATCCTGGCATCTGCCGAGGCCGTGCACACCCATGGCCTGACCGCTCGCGCCAAGGTGCTGGGCATGGCCAGTGCGGGGGTAGCCCCGCGGGTCATGGGCATTGGGCCGGTGCCTGCGGTGGGCAAGCTGATCGAGCGACTGGGCATTTCCATCAGCGCCTTCGATGTCATCGAACTCAACGAAGCCTTCGCCAGCCAAGGGCTGGCCGTTCTTCGCGGGCTGGGGGTGGCGGACGATGCGCCCCAGGTCAACCCCAACGGCGGGGCCATCGCCCTGGGCCACCCATTGGGCATGAGCGGTGCGCGCCTGGTGCTGACGGCGCTGCACCACCTTGAGCGCACAGGCGGGCGCAAAGGCTTGGCCACGATGTGCGTAGGTGTCGGCCAAGGGCTGGCGCTGGCAATTGAACGCCTTTGACGAAACCAGCCCGCAGGTGCCTCAGGGATCAGGGCAGCCGCCAGCGCCTCGCTGCGCCGGGTTGCACACCACGCGGAACGACTGTGTAACCAGGTATGTCTAGACTTACCTTGTATCCTCCAGGAGCACGACTGACATGACCACCCCTCACTACACCGGCGAGGAGCGTAGCAAACGCATCTTCGCCATCGTCGGCGCCTCTTCAGGCAACCTGGTGGAATGGTTCGACTTCTATGTCTACGCCTTCTGCGCCATTTATTTTGCCCCGGCGTTCTTCCCCTCCGATGACCCGACCGTGCAGCTGCTCAACACCGCCGGCGTGTTTGCCGCAGGCTTTCTGATGCGGCCTATCGGCGGCTGGATCTTTGGACGCCTGGCCGACCGCCACGGTCGCAAGAACTCACTGATGATCTCGGTACTGATGATGTGCTTCGGGTCCTTGGCCATCGCGTGCCTGCCCACCTACGCCAGCATCGGTACCTGGGCCCCGGCATTGCTGCTGCTGGCGCGCTTGATTCAAGGCCTGTCGGTGGGTGGCGAATATGGCACCACGGCGACCTACATGAGCGAAGTGGCCCTGCGTGGCCAGCGGGGCTTCTTTGCATCGTTCCAGTACGTGACCTTGATTGGCGGCCAGTTGCTGGCAGTATTGGTGGTGGTGATCCTGCAGCAGTTACTGACCGAAGACGAGCTGCGCGCCTGGGGCTGGCGAATTCCTTTCGTGGTCGGTGCGGTCGCTGCCGTTATCTCCTTGATGCTGCGCCGCTCGCTGCACGAAACCAGCAGCGCAGAGACGCGCCAGGACAAGGACGCCGGGAGTATTCGCGGTCTGTTCGGCAATCACCTGGCGGCCTTCATCACGGTGCTGGGCTATACCGCCGGCGGCTCGCTGATCTTCTACACCTTTACCACCTACATGCAGAAGTACCTGGTCAACACGGCCGGCATGACCGCCAAGCACGCCAGCTACGCAATGACTGGGGCGCTGTTCCTGTTCATGGTGATGCAGCCGTTGTTCGGCATGTTGTCCGACCGCATTGGCCGGCGCAACTCCATGCTGCTGTTCGGCGCGCTGGGCACGGTGTTCACGGTGCCATTGCTCATGGCGCTCAAGACGGTCAGCAGCCCATTCATGGCGTTCGTGCTGGTGAGCCTGGCGCTGTGCATCGTCAGCTTCTACACCTCCATCAGCGGCCTGGTGAAGGCCGAGATGTTCCCACCCCAGGTACGGGCATTGGGCGTGGGGCTTGCGTATGCGGTGGCCAACGCCATGTTTGGCGGGTCAGCGGAGTACGTGGCTTTGGGCCTCAAAACCCTGGGCATGGAGAACACGTTCTACTGGTACGTGACGGCAATGATGGCCATTGCCTTCCTGTTCAGCCTGCGCTTGCCAAAACAAGCCAAGTACCTGCACCACGATCATTGAGGGCCGACACAGGACGTCAGGCTCGGTGGGCCGTCTGCTGTAACGGGACGGCCTGCCGGCGATGTCAGTGTCGCATGGCCTTACGCACCGCCACGGGGCCGGCGGCGCGCTCGACCTGACGCTTGAGCGAAGGGCACAGGCCCATCAGGAACGCCGCCTCGGCCACCACGAACAGCGGCCCGATGATCAAGCCGCTGATGTCATCGACGAACGCTGGCTTGCGCCCCTCGTAGTGGTGACCGACGAACTGAATGATCCAGCCCACCACGAACGCCCCCACGCCTACCGACAGCCACAGCGCCGTGGTCTGCACCGCCAGCAGGTGACCCAGCCACAGACACAGGCCCAGCAGGACGCCCATCACCAGCCCGAAGCGAAGCTCAAGACGCAGGTAGAACCAGGTAGCCGCCGCCGAGACAAACAGGGCAGGGGATAACCAGATGCCGCCCAGGGACACGCCTGGCCGCGACAACAGAATGGCCACGGACAGGACGATCAAGGGTATGCCGACGAAATGGGTGACGATATTGCGTGGGTCGCGATGATAGCCCGCGTAACGGATCAGGTGCTCGGCGAGGGTGTTCATGGTGCTGCCTCCTGGTGGGCTTGCCGGGGTGTGCCCGATATAGCTCAGGATAGCTGTGGTCACCATCATCATCAGCCTGGCGAATGCCAAGGCCGCGCCTTGCTCACCACCCACCGCGTCTGTTGGGGCCTGGCCGGTGGTGAGCAAGCGGGCGGGTATCAGCCGCGGGGCGTCTGTACCGAGGCCTGTTGGCTGGCCTGCCCGGTGCGCTCGTACCAGCCACCACCGAGCGCCTTGTACAGGTTGACCTCGCTGGTCAACTGCGAAAGGCGGTCACCAATCAGCGCCTGCTGCGCACTGAACAGGTTGCGCTGGGCGTCGAGGAAGGTCAGGTTGCTGTCGATGCCGATACGGTAACGACGCTCGGCCAGGCGGTAGTAGTCCTGGTTGGCTTGCACCAGGTCTTGCTGGGCCTGCAATTGCTCCTCGAAGGTCTTGCGCGCGGCCAGCCCGTCGGACACTTCCTGGAACGCAGTTTGAATGGACTTCTCGTAGCGGGCGACGTTGATGTCCTTCTGGATTTTGGCGTAGTCCAGGCTCGCTTTCAGGCTCCCGGCGGTGAAGATCGGCAGGTTGATCTGCGGCTGGAACAGCCAGGTGCCCGACCCCCCCTTGAACAGCCCGTCCATGTCAGTGCTCAAGGTGCCTGCATTGGCCGTGAGGCTGATGCTGGGGAAGAAGGCCGCGCGGGCAGCGCCGATGTTGGCGTTGGCCGCCTTGAGCAGGTGCTCGGCCTCCTGGATGTCAGGGCGGCGCTGCAACAGGTCCGACGGCAGGCCCGCCGGTACCTCGGCCAGCTGATCGGCATCCAGGCGCAGCGGCTCAGGCAGGTTGGTGGGGATGCTGGTACCCAGCAGGACGGTCAGACTGTTCACGTCCTGGGCAACCAGGCGCTGGTACTGCGAGTACTTGACCCGGGCACCTTCGACAGCCGTGCGGGCCTGGCTCAGGTCCAGCGCCGACGCCACGCCCACCTCGTTGCTGCGGCGGGTGAGGTTGTAGCTTTCCTGATAGTTCTTCAGGGTTTCCTCGGTCAGCTTGAACAGCGCCTGGTCGGCCTGCCAGGTGTAGTAGGCGTTTGCCACGCTCGCTACCAGGCTGATCTGGGTGGAGCGACGCGCCTGCTCGCTGGACAGGTAGGTCTCCAGCGCCTGCTCCGACAGGCTGCGCACGCGGCCGAACAGGTCGAGTTCATAGGCACTGACGCCCAGGGTCGCCGAATACTGGCTGGTGATGTCCGACTGGCCCGTCTGCGACATGTTCGCCGGGATGCGCTGGCGGCTGCCGCTGCCGTTGGCCGATACCGCCGGGAACAGGTCCGCACGCTGGATGCGGTACTGAGCGCGGTAGGCGTCGATGTTCAGCGCCGCGACGCGCAGGTCCCGGTTGTTGACCAGTGCGGTCTGGATCAGTTGCTGCAGCGCCGGGTCGTTGAAGAACTGCCGCCAGCCCTGTTCGGCGGCAGCGACGTCCGCCGATTGGGTAGGCGAGTAGGCCGGGCCTTGCGGCCACTGGGCAGCCACCGGTGCTTCCGGGGTCTGGTAGTCGGGGATCAGCGAGCAGCCGCCGAGAATGAAAGCGGTGACTGCCAGGGACAACAAAGACTTGGTCATTGCCCAGCCTCATAACGTGGAGTTTCAGGGGTGTCATCTTTTTTCGGCTCTTTGCTGCCGAACAGCGACGACACTGCGACGAAGAACAACGGTACCCAGAAGATGGCTAGTACGGTCGCACTGATCATGCCGCCGATCACGCCGGTACCAATGGCGTGCTGGCTGCCGGCGCCGGCGCCGCTGGCGATGGTCAACGGTACCACGCCGAGGATGAAGGCCAGCGAGGTCATGATGATCGGACGCAAACGCATGCGGCACGCCTCGATCGCCGCGTCGTACAGGCTGCGGCCCTGCTCGTGCAATTCCTTGGCGAACTCGACGATCAGAATGGCGTTCTTGGCCGCCAGGCCGATGGTGGTCAAAAGGCCGACCAGGAAGTACACGTCATTGGACAGCCCGCGCAGGCTGGTAGCGATCAACGCACCAATGATGCCCAGTGGCACCACCAGCACCACGGCGATCGGGATCGACCAGCTTTCGTACAGCGCTGCCAGGCACAGGAACACGAACAGCAGCGACAGGGCGAACAGGGCCGGCATTTGCGAACCGGAGAGCTTCTCCTCGTAGGACATGCCCGTCCAGGAGAACCCTACGCCGCTTGGCAGTTCACCCGCGATGCGCTCGACCTCGGCCATGGCCTCACCGGTACTGTAGCCAGGTGCAGGGGCACCGAGGATTTCCATGGCTTCCACGCCGTTGTAGCGCGAAAGCTTGGGCGAGCCGTAGGTCCATTCACCTTTGGCGAAGGACGAGAACGGCACCATTTCGCCGTCGGCGTTGCGCACATACCACTTCTGCAGGTCTTCCGGGCTCATCCGGGCATTGGCTTCGCCCTGGATGTAGACCTTCTTGACCCGGCCGCGGTCGATGAAGTCGTTGACGTAGCTGGCACCGAAGGCAATCGACAGGGTGTTGTTGATGTCCGAGATGGTCACGCCCAGGGCGCTGGCACGCTCGTCATCGATGGTCAGCTGGTACTGCGGCTCGTCGTTCAGGCCGTTGGGGCGTACACCGCTGAGCACCTTGCTCTGCGAAGCCTTGGCCAGGAACTGGTTGCGAGCCTCCATCAGCTTGGCATGGCCGACACCGCCGCGGTCTTGCAGGAATACGTCGAAGCCGGTGGCGTTACCCAGCTCGAGCACCGCTGGCGGGGCGAACGCGAAGACCATGGCGTCGCGGAAGCTGAAGAAGTGCTGCTGCGCCCGCTGGGCGAGGCCGAATACGCTGTTTTCCGCCGTACGCTCACCCCAGGGCTTGAGCATGATGAACGCCATGCCCGAGCTCTGGCCGCGGCCGGCGAAGTTGAAGCCGTTGACGGTGAACACCGAGGACACCGTGTCGGCTTCGTCCTTGAGCAGGTATTCGCGCATCTGGTCGACCACTGCCTGGGTACGCTCGGCACTGGAACCGGCCGGCGTCTGGACCTGGGCAAACAGTACACCCTGGTCTTCCTCGGGCAGGAACGCAGTCGGAATGCGGGTGAACAGGAAAATCATGCCAGCCACGATCAGGGCATAGGCCAAGAGGAACGGAATCTTGTTGCGCAGGATGGCCCCCACGCTGCGCTCGTAACCGTTGACGGTGCGATCGAAGTTGCGGTTGAACCAACCGAAGAACCCGCCCTTGGCCTCATGGTGCTGGCCCTTTTTCAAAGGTTTGAGCATGGTGGCGCACAGCGCCGGGGTGAAGACCAGCGCCACCAGCACCGACAGGCCCATGGCCGAGACGATGGTGATGGAGAACTGACGGTAGATCACACCGGTGGAGCCGCCGAAGAACGCCATGGGCAGCAATACGGCCGACAACACCAGGGCGATACCCACCAGCGCGCCCTGGATCTGCTCCATGGAGCGCTTGGTGGCCTCCTTGGGTGGCAGCCCTTCTTCGGACATCACCCGCTCGACGTTTTCCACCACCACGATGGCATCGTCCACCAGCAGGCCGATGGCCAGCACCATGGCGAACATGGTCAAGGTGTTGATGCTGAAACCAGCGGCGGCAAGGATGCCGAATGTGCCCAGCAATACCACCGGTACGGTCATGGTGGTGATGACGGTGGCGCGGAAGTTCTGCAGGAACAGGTACATCACCAGGAACACCAGCACGACGGCTTCGATCAGGGTATGGATAACCCCGCTGATCGATTCGGTGACCACCGGCGTGGTGTCATACGGGAATACCGCCTTGACCCCTGGCGGGAAGAACGGCTCCAGGTCGGCAATGGTCTGGCGCAAGGCCTTGGCCGTGTCCAGTGCGTTGGCGCCCGTGGCCAGCTTGACGGCCAGGCCCGAGGCGGGCTTGCCATTGAACTGGGCGCTGACGGCGTAGTTCTCGCCGCCCAGGCTGATCTGGGCGACATCACCCAGGCGGACCTGGGAGCCATCGTTGTTGACCTTGAGCAGGATCTTCTCGAACTGCTCGGCAGTCTGCAGGCGGGTCTTGCCGATGATGGTGGCGTTGAGCTGCGTCCCAGGCATGGCAGGCAGGCCGCCGAGCTGGCCGGAGGACACCTGTACGTTCTGGGCTGCCACGGCGGTCTTGACGTCCACCGGGGTGAGTTGGAACTTGTTCAACTTGGCCGGATCGAGCCAGATGCGCATGGCGTACTGGGCGCCGAACACCTGGAAGTCACCCACACCGGCCGTCCGCGAGATCGGGTCCTGCATGTTGGAGACGATGTAGTTGGCCAGGTCGTCCTTGGTCATGCTGCCGTCTTCGGACACCAGGCCGATCACCATCAGGAAGTTCTTCACGGCCTTGGTGACGCGGATACCCTGTTGCTGCACTTCCTGCGGCAGCAGGGGGGTGGCCAGGTTGAGCTTGTTCTGCACCTGAACCTGGGCGGTGTCGGGGTTGGTACCCTGCTCGAAGGTGGCGGTAATGGTCATGCTGCCATCGGAGTTACTTTCCGACGACACATAGCGCAGGTTGTCGATACCGTTGAGCTGCTGCTCGATCACCTGCACCACGGTGTCCTGCACGGTTTGCGCCGAAGCGCCCGGGTAGGTCACGGCAATGGCGATGGCCGGTGGGGCAATGCTGGGGTACTGGTTGATCGGCAACTTCAGGATCGACAAGGCGCCGACCAGCATGATCACCAAGGCGATCACCCAGGCGAAGATCGGGCGATCAATAAAGAACTTCGACATGGTTTACTCCGCTTTGGCGTCTGCTTTCGCTGCGTTGCCCTGGTTCGGGCTGTCCGGCTTCTTGACGTTGGTGGCTTCGCTGACCTTGACCTCGGCGCCTGGGCGCACGTACTGCAAGCCTTCGGTGATCAGGCGGTCGCCTGGGTTGAGGCCTTCCTCGATCAGCCAGTCGCTGCCCACGGTCCGGCTGGCCTTGAGCTGGCGCAGTTCGACCTTGTTGTCCTTGTTGACCACCAGCGCGGTAGGGGCGCCCTTGAGGTCGCGCGTCACGCCCTGCTGCGGTGCCAGGATGGCGTTGGCGTTCACGCCGGCCTTGAGCCGTGCATGCACGAACATGCCAGGCAGCAACGTGTGGTCAGGGTTGGGGAAAATGGCACGCAGGGTTACCGAGCCGGTGGTTTCGTCCACGGCCACTTCGGAGAACTCCAGGCGGCCTTCCTGCTTGTACAGGGTGCCGTCTTCGAGCACCAGTTGCACGGACGCTGCGTTGTCGCCGGCGCGCTGCAGTTGGCCGCTTTCCAGCTCGCGCCGCAGCTTGAGCAGCTCGGCGGTGGATTGGGTCACGTCCACGTAGATCGGGTCCAGTTGCTGGATGGTGGCCATGGCATTGGTCTGGCCGCTGTTGACCAGCGCACCTTCGGTTACCGCCGAACGACCGATGCGGCCACTGATGGGGGCCAGGACCTTGGTGTAGCGCAGGTCGATCTGCGCACTCTTGAGCGAGGCCTCGGCTTGCAGGCGCTTGGCATTGGCGTCGTCGTATTCCTGCCGGGAAACCGCCTGCTCCTCGATTAGCTGCTTGTAGCGATCAGCCAGAGAGCGGGTAGCCTGCAGGTCCGCCTGGGCCTTGCTCAGGTTGGCTTCATACACGGCCGGGTCGATCTGATACAGCTGCTGGCCCTGCTTGACCTCGCTGCCTTCCTTGAACAGGCGCTTGAGGATGATCCCGTTGACCTGTGGACGAACTTCGGCGATCCGGTAGGCATTGGTGCGGCCCGGCAGCTCGGTGGTCAAGGTGAAGGCTTGCGGCTGTAGGGTCACTACACCGACTTGAGGCGCCTGCTGCTGCTGTTGCTGCTGCTGCTGCGCGGCTTGGTCTTCTTTATTGCAGCCACTGAGCAGGGTTGCGAGGGCTACGGCTGAAACCAGGGCGGTAACGGCTGGCTTGAATTGCATGAGAATCCTCGGATCGCAGGAGCAGGGAGACGCTCAAGAGTAATGGAATGTCTTGATCTGGATAAATGGCTATCCGGTGGATAAATAGCTTGCTAAGGAATATACTTACATTCATGGTTGTTTGTAAATACCGCCGGGTTGTCCATGGCTACCGCCACAGCCCTTGATTAGCTTGATCCGCCAGGTGCCCCCAAGAGGCGCCCCGGAGCCTTCCCGCACGCGTCGCCGCGTTCGGGCCAGATGAGGTTGTACTGCCATGGTCCGTCGAACCAAAGAGGAAGCCCAGGAAACCCGCGCCCAGATCATCCAGGCGGCGGAAAGGGCTTTCTACAAGCGCGGGGTTGCGCGAACCACCCTCGCGGACATCGCCGAACAGGCGGGCGTCACGCGAGGTGCAATCTACTGGCACTTCAATAACAAAGCCGAACTGGTGCAGGCACTGCTCGACAGCCTGCATGAAACCCATGACCATCTTGCACGCGCCAGCGAAAGCGAAGACGAACTCGACCCGCTCGACTGCATGCGCAAATTGCTGCTGCAAGTGTTCAACGACCTGGTGCTCGACGCCAGGACACGCCGTATCAATGAGATTCTGCATCACAAGTGCGAGTTCACCGATGACATGTGCGAAATCCGCCAGCAGCGCCAGGTGGCGGTAGTGGACTGCCATACAGGCATTACCCTGGCCTTGGCCAATGCCGTGCGCCGCGGCCAACTGCCGGTGGAGCTGGATGTGGAGCGGGCCGCGGTGGCCATGTTTTCCTACGTCGACGGGTTGATCAGGCGTTGGCTGTTGCTGCCCGACAGCGTGGACCTGCTGGGCAACGCCGAGAAATGGGTCGACGCCGGGCTGGATATGCTGCGCTTGAGCCCGGCGATGCGCAAATGAGACTTTGTGAAGGTTTGTGAGGGCTTGATTCCCAGGGGACGGGCCAGTGATCTGCACCTGAGCCTACCTGCGTGCCACCTCAGTGCCCGCGCAGTGGCCGATCAGGCAGCAACACCGCCACCACCAGTGCAATGACGCCAACCCCTGCGCTGGCCATCAACAGATGCCGGAACGTGACCGCCAGGTGTGCCTGCAGTTCGGGGCTCACCGGGTTGGCCTTGAAAGTCCCTATCAGCGGATTGTCCAGCAACGCCAGCCCGCCTTGGTGCAGCAAGGCCAGCAACAGGCTCGACATGCACGCCACGCCCATGGCGCCACCGAGGGACCGAAACAGGTTGGTGGTGCTGGTGGCGACCCCCATGTCCTGGATCTGCACGGCATTCTGTGTGCCTACCAGTGACGTCGGGAACTGCATCCCGCACGCGATTCCTGTCAGCAGCATGAACAGTGCACTGGCCAGTCCGGCCTGTGGCGGGGTGATCGCCAAGGCCAGGATAGACACGGGCATCAGCAGGGCGCCAACCAGGATCTGCGGCTTGTAGCGGCCAAGCCGCGTTGTCAGTCGTCCTGCGGTAAAAGCACCGATGGGTAACCCCATGGCCAACGGCAGCAGATGCAAGGCGGCGCTGTCGGCACCGGCACCGGTGAGGCCTTGGTAGCGCAAGGGCATCAGCATGGTCAGGGAAATGGCCTGGAAACTGGCGAAGAAAATCACCCCCCAGCACAGCACCGCGGCGCGATTATTGAATAGCTTCAACGGCAGCAGTGGCTCGACGCAGCGACGCTCCTGGAGGATGAACATGGCCATGGCGACCACGGTGCAGGTGATCAGGCCCAGCACGCTGGGGGCCGTCCAGGCCTGCCCCTGGCCGACCAGGGTGATGCCGAGCAGCAGGCTGCCCAGCCCCACGATCAGCAGCAGCGCGCCCGGGTAATCCACTTGTGCGGGCCGATGCTGCACGGGCAGACCGGCCAGAGCGCGCTGGATAGCCCACAGCGCGGCGATGCCCAGCGGCAGGTTGATCCAGAATACCCAGCGCCAGGACAGGTACTCGGTCAGCCAGCCGCCCAGTACCGGCCCCGCCACGCTGGCCAGGGCATACATGCTGCTGAAATAGCCCTGATAACGCCCACGTTCGCGCGGAGGCACGAAGTCGCCGATGATCGCCTGACTCACCGATACCATGCCGCCGGCGCCGATGCCTTGCAGCACTCTGGCCAGGACCAGTTGCGGCATGTCCTGAGCCAGCGCACAGCCGATCGAGGCGACGGTGAATACGCCAATCCCGGTCAGGATCATGCGACGCCTTCCATAGAGATCGCCCAGCTTTCCGTAGATCGGCACGGCCACGGTCATGGCTACCATATAGCCGGAAATGACCCAGGCTAGCAGACCGACATCGTTGAACTGCGCGGAAATCGCAGGCAATGACACTGCCACGATGGTTTGATCCAGCGCGCCGAGAAAGATGGCCAGCATCAAGGCGGTCAGGATCTGGCGCAGGGCAATCGCGGGCAGGGCAGGGGGCACGGCAATTCCTTGTTTTTGAGCAGTTAAAGCATGGCAGTGTAACCTGAGTTACGTAGCTTCCTATGTACTCTGGGCATTGCCTATGCACGATCGGCATCAGAGCATTCATCCAGCAAAGGCTGGCCCCGTGATATCTTTGGTATGCCAATCCCGCTCTAAACCCCTGTTTGCACCAGCTTGGTGCGACCTCTTGGGGGTTAATCGGATTCCCCTGGCTCCTAAACCTTTATTCCTCTGCCTGCATGTGGAGCATGACCCCGAATTGAGTGGTCCATGAATTGTGCAGGTACGCCTGATACAGAGGCCGGTAGTTACCGTTCAGAAATTTCTACAATTGCGGAGTGATCATGCCCAAGGCTTCCCACCAAGATCTGCGTATTGCCTTCCGCGAGCTGCTCGCTTCAGGTTCTTGCTACCACACCGCCTCGGTGTTCGACCCCATGTCTGCGCGTATTGCCGCAGACCTGGGTTTTGAGGTCGGCATCCTTGGAGGGTCGGTGGCATCGTTGCAGGTACTGGCTGCGCCGGATTTTGCCCTGATCACACTCAGCGAATTCGTCGAGCAGGCCACGCGAATTGGTCGCGTAGCCCAATTGCCGGTACTGGCAGACGCTGACCACGGATACGGCAATGCGCTTAACGTGATGCGCACGGTCACGGAGCTGGAGCGCGCCGGTGTGGCGGCGTTGACGATCGAAGATACGCTCTTGCCGGCCCAGTTCGGCCGCAAGTCCACCGACCTGATATCGGTAGAAGAAGGCGTGGGCAAAATTCGCGCGGGGCTTGAGGCGCGCGTCGATTCGTCCCTGTCGATCATCGCCCGTACCAACGCTGGCGTGCTGAGCACCGAGGAAGTGATCGTGCGGACCCAGAGCTACCAGAAAGCGGGCGCTGACGGCATCTGCATGGTAGGGGTGAAGGACTTCGACCAGCTCGAACAGATCGCCAGCCACCTGACCGTACCCTTGATGCTGGTGACCTACGGTAATCCCAACCTGCACGACGACGAGCGCCTGGCAAGCCTTGGCGTGCGCATCGCCGTCGACGGTCACGCGGCTTACTTCGCCGCCATCAAGGCGACGTACGACTGCCTGCGCCAGCAGCGTGGCCAGCAGCACAAGTCCGATAACTTGAGCGCCACCGAGCTTTCGCATACCTACACCCAGCCCGAGGACTACATCCGCTGGGCCAAGGAATACATGAGCGTCGAAGAGTAAGCGGGCGCTTACAGGTCCCGGTCCCAGGCCGGTTCCTCCTCAAAGCGCTGGACGAGAAAGTCCAGCAGGGTGCGCAAGGTCGCCGGCATGTGCTTGCGTGAGGTATAGACCGCCGTCAGGTCCAGGGCCTGCGGCCTGGCCTCGGGAAGCAGGCGCACCAGTTCTGCGCTGCGCAGGGCGGCGGCCGCCTGGTAGGACGGGAGCAAGGCGATGCCGGCCCCTGCTGCTACGGCCCTTTGCAAAGTCAGGGATTCGTTGGCACTGATGTTGCCCTTGACCGGCACCGCAACCGGTTGGCCGTCGACCTCGAATTGCCACACGCCATTGCCGTAATAGCTGTGTGTCAGGCAATTGTGGTGCGCCAGGTCCTCGACCCGCTCGGGCGTGCCGTGTTCGGCCAGGTAGGCGGGCGCGGCGCAGATCACCGAGCGGCATACGCTCAGGCGGCGGGCAACCAGGCTGGGGTCCAGGTCATTGCTGTTGCGGATGGCCAGGTCGATGCGTTCGTCCACCAGGTTCACGGTGCGATCGAGCATCTGCAGATCGACTTTTACCAAGGGGTACTGGCGCACGTAGGCGGCCACGGCATCGGCCAGCTGCGCCTGTCCAAATGACGTACTGACGCTGATACGCAATGTCCCTCGCGGTGTCTGGTCTTGCTGTTGTACGGCCCCTTGCAGTTCGCTGGCCAGCTCCAGCAATTGCCTGCAGCGCGGCAGGATGTCCTGGCCCGCGGCAGTGAGGCTGAGCCGGCGCGTGGTGCGCTGCATCAACCGCGCCCCCACCCACGCTTCGAGCTGTGCCAGGTACCGAGAGATCACGGGCCGCGAGAGCAGCAGGTGCTCGGCCGCCGCCGACTGACTGCCAAGGTCCACGACCGTGACGAAAACGCGCATAGCGGTTAGACGATCCATCATTTGCCCGATTTTAGAAACAAACCATGTGCAAGCATGGCATTTTTCTGCAGGGTATCGCCCCTTAAGCTCCCAGGCATTCCCATTCTGACGGATGCCTGCGATGACACTGCTTTCTCCCTTGCGTGGCCTGGTGCTCGGATGCCTGGCCTGTGCCGCCCCACTGCTGGCAGCCGCCCCCCTGCAACTGGACGTTTACAACCCTGGCGCCGATGCGCCGTTCGCGGTCAGCTCCGTGATCGTAAGCGGTCAACGTGACGCCGTGTTTATCGATGCACAATTTGGCAATGACCACGCCCGGCAACTGGTGCAGCGACTGCGCGCCAGTGGCAAGCGCCTGACGACGATCTACATCAGCCAGGGCGACCCCGATTACTACTTCGGCCTGGCAACCCTGACCCAGGCGTTCCCGGACGCCGAGGTAGTGGCCTCGGCCGCCACTGTCGAACACATCCGCAACACCATGGAGGCCAAACTGGCGTACTGGGGGCCTGAAATGGGGGCGGACAAACCTGAACGGCTGGTGCTGCCCAAGGCGCTGGCAGGCAACCGTCTGCTGCTCGAGGACCAAGTGCTGGAGGTGCGCGGCCTCGAAGGACCGCAGCCAGACCGCAGCTTTGTCTGGATACCTTCGATCAAGGCAGTGGTTGGCGGCGTCGTGGTTTCGCAGAACATTCATGTGTGGATGGCCGACACACAATCGGCACCCTCGCGTGCCCATTGGCTGCAAACCCTGGCGGACATCCAGGCACTTGCGCCGCAAACCGTGGTGCCCGGCCACTTTGTCGGTGCCAGTGATTACTCACCGCAGTCCGTTGGCTTTACCGCCGATTACATCCGCACCTTCGAGGCGCAGGCGCGAGTGGCAAGGGATGCGGCGGCGCTGGTCGAGGCCATGAAACGACACTATCCGGGGTTGGGCGATCAGAGTGCGCTTGAGCTCAGCGCCAAGGTGGCCAAGGGCGAGATGCAATGGCCGCTTCAGTGACTGTGCGCATTACGCTATGCAGCGCTGCGGTGACCTCGTTGTCGCTACACCGCGCTTGACCGCAGCCGGGCCATGTCACGGATAGGCGGTGCGCCGTAAAGGCGGCTGTACTCACGGCTGAATTGCGACGGGCTCTCGTAACCCACCCGATAGGCCGCCACGGCGGCCTCCAGGCCATCGTTGAGCATCAGGCGCCGGGCTTCCTGCAAGCGCAGTTGCTTCTGATACTGCAGCGGGCTCATCGAAGTTACCGCCTTGAAACGATGGTGCAGGGTAGAAACACTGAGGTTGACCTCGCGGGCCAGGTCCTCGATGCGCAGTGGCCGCTGATAGTTGTCGTTGAGCCAGCTGATGGCCTGGCACACGCGGTGGGTCTGGCTATTGGCCAAGGCAATTTCGTACAGCCGATAGCCCTGCGGGCCGCGCAGCAGGCGGTAGAGAATCTCTCTGCGCACCAGCGGGGCCAGCATGGCGATGTCGCGTGGCGTGTCGAGCAGGCGCAGCAGACGCAGCAAGGCATCGAGCAGCGCGCCGTCGGTTTTTTCCACATACAGGCCGCGCCCATAGGGGCGATTGGGTACCAGCATCGGACCGCTGTCGGCGATCAGCTGGCTGATCTCGGCAGGGTCCAGGTCCATGCGCAAACCCAGGCTCGGGCTCTGCGGGCTGGCGTCGAGCTTGACCGCGCTCAGGGGCAAGGTGACCGACACCACCATGTAGTGCAGCGGGTCGTAGGCGTACTGTTCGTCCCCGAGAAACAAGCTCTTGCTGCCTTGGGCCAGAATGCACAGCGCAGGTTGCGCCAGGGTGGGTACGGAACGAATGTTCTCGGTGTAGCGCACCAGGAAAAGGTTGTCGATGGCTGAGGCCGGCCCATAGGGGTCGCCTGCATGGCGAGCGATCAAGTCGGCCAGCTCCTGGCGCTGAACCTCCAGGTGCGGATCTAGGGACGGGGCGATGGGCATGGGGCTTTCCTCTGCTGACCGACGCAGCATAGGTTTGGGCAATCGTCGAAGCTAGTCGAATACTGCAGATCGATTGCCTGATCCTGCCGCGTTGCAGAATCAGGCAATCGGTGTGCAGTAATGGCCTAACGCGCAGACGCGCCCAGGCCCTAGCCTTGCAAGCCAGGTATTGGACTGCTTGAGGGAGATTGTGCAATGAGGCTACAACAACCGGTCACCCACCTTGCCTTGATTCGGGCCAGCAGCGGGCGCTCGGCCGAACTCGGGGCACGCTTGCGCGACCTGTTGGCGCCGTCGCTGGATACCCCGGGTTGCCTGAGCTTTTCGGTGCAGCGCTCGCAGGCCGATGACGACTTATGGTTATTGAGCGGTAGCTGGCAGGATCAGCAGGCGATGAATGGTTACTTCGCTTCGCCAACGCTCAATGTGTTCGGTGAGTTGGTGCAAGCCCAGGTGGTGAGCAGCCTGGATCTGCACACGTTCGGCTGAGCCGGTGCTGCGGGCGCCCAGGCCAGTGATTGCCGCGTCAACGAGCCAGTGGGTACCATCTCGGTTTCACTCACAAGGCGTATGGCAAAGATGGCACGTAGAGAGTTTCCCCAGTACGAAGCCGTGTCGGCAATGGTGCCGGCCGAAGGCGGTGGCTACCACGCAGCCATTGCCGTGAAGGCCATGGGCATGGGCGGCGCACCGCGCTTTCACAAGGTGCTCGATGGGCAAGTGTTCAAGGGCGCCGTGGCTGCCGACGAGGCGGCCACGGGCCAGTTGCAACGCCTGCAAGGGGTCAGCGAGGCGGGTGAGCTGATCTGGTGATCAGGCTTTGGGCCTGGGCATCTTGAACAGGTTGCCCAGCTCGAAGTAGTCCGCCGGGCCACCGCCACGCAGGATGGGCTCGGCTGCCGCGGTGTCGTAGATGCCGTCCTTGAGCAGGCGCTCGGCGATGTGCACCGCCACCACCTCGCCCAGGATCAACCAACTGGGTACCAGTGCCTGGTCGGCGCGCTGCAGTTGCACGATCTGCGTCACCTTGCATTCGAACGCCACGGGGGTTTCCCCTACCCGTGGCACCTTCACCACGCTCGAGGGTGTGGCCGTCAGACCGCTGAGGTCGAACTCGTTCACTTCCGGCGCTACAGCAGAGCAGCTCAGGTTCATCTGCTCGGCCAGAGGGCGGGTGGCCAGGTTCCAGACGAACTCACCGGTTTGCTCGATATTGTTCAGGCTGTCTTTGCGCCCGACGCTGCAGAAACCGATGATCGGTGGAATGTAGTTGAAGGCGTTGAAGAAGCTATAAGGCGCGAGATTCAGACGGCCTTGCTGGTCCTGCGAGGATATCCAGCCGATCGGGCGAGGGCCGACGATGGCGTTGAACGGATCATGGGGCAGGCCATGGCCTTTGGCGGGTTCGTAGTAATACATCTGCGCTGGGCTTGCCGGCCCACCTCCTGGTTTGAGAGGCGACCAGTGTGCCAAGGCTGAGGCCAACTGGGAATGCTGGAGCCCGGCGAAAGCCGGGCTGGATACGCATGGTTGCTATCAGCTGATGCGATGAGCGTTGGTGCGGTCGAAGCCGTCTTCGGCGAAGCGCTGGCCGCCGGTGCGGTCGAAGCCGTCTTCGGCGAAGCGTTGGCCGCCGGTGCGGTCAAAGCCATCCTCGGCATAGCCGGTGGCTTGAGCGGGCGCTGCCGCGAAGGTATGCGCATGGGTGCGATCGAATCCGTCTTCGGCGGATGCGCCTGCGGCAAATGCGCAAAGGGCGAGGGTCAGGATGAGTTTGCTTTTCATGGGGATGCTCCAGTAAGTGGGTTGTCTCGATAAATTTAATGTTACGCCGATTAATGCGATTAAAAAGCGCTAAAAATAGTCATTAATGATCGGTTTATTCGATTGTTTTGGGTGCGCAGCTGGATTGGTATGTAGCCAATCAGTGGGTTCGCACAGCAGGTACTTGCGCTGGTGCTGAGGGATTCAATATGCCGGGGTGTGATTAATAGGCCATTAAGCCAAGCGCGTCTGATGAACGTCGTGCCAGTGCGGGCGGCGTGGAGGTGCAAGCTGGGCCTGCAAGGAAGGGCTGGCGCCTGGATAATCCAACCAGGCTCGGGGTGTCCAAACGCAATCGGGCGCCCTTTAGGCGCCCGAAGCAGTGCTAAGCGTGGGATGGCTTAGTCAGTGGTGATACGCGAATGCTGCTTGGTGTCCTTCATGGTGGCGTACACCAGCAGCGAGCAGGCGATGCAGCCTGTGACGTACCAGTAGAAACCGCTTTCCATGCCGGCGCTCTTGAACCACAAGGCCACGTATTCGGCCGTACCGCCGAAGATGGACACGGTCAAGGCGTAGGGCAGACCAACGCCCAGGGCACGGATCTCGGTCGGGAACAGTTCAGCCTTCACCACTGCGTTGATCGAGGTGTAGCCGCTGACGATGATCAACGCCGCCATGATCAGGAAGAACGCGCCCCACCAGGTCTGGATGGTATGCAAGGTGCTGAGGATCGGCACCGTGAACAGCGTACCGAGCACCCCGAAGGCAATCAGAATAGGGCGCCGGCCGATCTTGTCCGACAGCCCACCCACCAAAGGTTGCAGGCACATGAACAGGAACAGCGTCGCGGCAGAGATAGTGGTCGAATCGCTGATGCTCATCCCGACTGTATTGACCAGGTATTTCTGCATGTAGGTGGTGTAGGTGTAGAAGGCCAGGGTACCGCCCATGGTCAGGCCGACCACGGTCAGCAGTTCCTTGGGGTGGCGCATCAAGGTGCGCATCAGGCTTTCCTTGGCTTTCTCCTTCTTGGTGAACGACGCGGTTTCTTCCATGCCCCGTCGCAGGTAGAGGGCAACCACCGCACACAGGGCACCGATCACGAACGGCACGCGCCAGCCCCAGGCGTACAGTTGCTCGGTGGTCAGGGTCTGTTGCAGAACGATCAGGACCGCCAGGGCGATGAGCTGGCCCGAGATCAGCGTCACGTATTGGAAGCTGGAGAAGAAGCCCCGACGCTCCTTGCTCGCCATTTCACTCAGGTAGGTGGCCGAGGTGCCGTATTCACCCCCCACCGACAACCCTTGCATCAAGCGAGCGACCACCAGCAGGACCGGCGCTGCCACACCGATGGTTTCATAGCCGGGGGTGAGGGCAATCACCAGCGAGCCTGCGCACATCAGCAGCACCGAGGCCATCAGTGCAGCCTTGCGCCCCTTGCGGTCGGCATACATGCCCATCAGCCAGCCACCAATCGGGCGCATCAAAAAGCCCACGGCAAAGATGGCAGCGGTATTGAGCAGTTGAGCCGTGGAATCGCCGGCCGGGAAGAAAGCCTTGGCGAAATACAGCGAGAACGCTGCATAGACGTACCAGTCGTACCATTCGACCATGTTGCCGATCGAACCGCTGAAGATCGATTTGAGGCGACTGGCAGTGGTTCTTGGCGCGGCAGGCGTTGCGGCCGCCCCGTTAGGCAGGGAGGTAGCGTTATCCATCAGGGACACCTTCTCATTGTTGTTGTGAAAGCGCGCAGGGCGCAGCTTGCAGGGGCTTTTGCAGAAGGTGTGCCAAAACGAAGCGCGATTGCTTCATCCGGGTGCACGCTGACGTGGAACCCGTATGGATCATGGCGTTGAGCAGAAGTTGAGATGCACTCAGTACGGCGTGCGCGCAAAGGCGGTTCACCTATATAAGCAAGATTCCGCTCATCAGTGCGTAGATGTAGGCGAGTTTCCGCTTATGGCGCGTTGACGAATTCGTCCCGCACCAGCCCATGGCGCTGCATTTTCTCGTTCAAGGTACGGCGGGGCATTTGCAGGTCCTGCATCACCGCCTTGATCTCGCCGGCATGTTGGCGCAGGGAAGCACGCAGGCACTGCGCCTCGAATGCTTCCACGCGCTCAGCCAGCGACTGCCCGACAGGCGCCTGTTCTGGCATGGGCGAACCGAGCCCCAGCACGTGGCGCTCCGCCGCGTTGGCCAGTTCACGCACGTTGCCTGGCCAATCATGGGTCAGCAGTTGCGCCAACTGCTGACCCGACTGGGGCAGGGCTGTGCGGCCGATTCGGGACGCGGCTGCCTGCGCGAAGTGCTCGAATAACAGGACGATGTCTTCCCGTCGTTCGCGCAAAGGCGGCAGGCGCAACTCTGCAACATTCAGGCGGTAGGCCAAGTCCTCGCGAAAGCGGCCGGCCCGGGCTTCATCGAACAGGTCGGGCTTGGTGGCAGCGATGATGCGCAGGTCCACGCCGATGCTCTGGTTCGCGCCCAGGCGCTCGATCTTCTGGTCCTGGATCACGCGCAGCAATTTGGCCTGTTGCGCCAGGGGCATGCTTTCGATTTCATCGAGAAAGACCGTGCCGCCATCGGCGTATTCCAGCCTGCCGATGCGTTTGCCCTGGGCGCCGGTGAAGGCGCCGCTTTCATGGCCGAACAGCTCGGCCTCGAACAAGGCTTCGGGAATGGCGGCGCAGTTGAGCGCGACGAAAGGTTTGCTGGCGCGTGGGCCAAAGTCGTGCAGGCAGCGGGCGACCTGCTCCTTGCCGCTGCCGGTTTCGCCGCGAATCAGCACGTTCACCGGCAAGGCGGCCAGGTCCAGCACTTGCCGGCGCAACTGCTGCATACCCGGTGATACCCCAAGCAGCGTGGCTTCAAGCCGCGTCCTGAGGTCTGCCTGCTGATGCAGGCGTCGATTTTCCAGCACCAGCTGGCGCTTTTCCAGCGCGCGGCGAAGGCTGCCGAGCAGGTGCTGTGGAGTGAAGGGCTTTTCCAGGAAGTCGTAGGCGCCGCTGCGCATGGCCTCGACCGCCATGGGTACATCACCGTGACCGGTAAGCAGGATCACGGGCAGGTCCGGATCGTCGGCCTGCAGCCGTTCGAGCAGTTGCAGGCCGTCCATGCCAGGCATGCGCACGTCGCTGATGATCACGCCTGGATAGTCCTGGCCGATGTGCGCCAGGCCCTCATCGGCATGGGCAAAGACCTGGACTTCGAAGCCTGACAGGCTCAGCCATTGCTCGACGGCCGTGCGAATACTGGCTTCATCGTCTATGACCATCACTGAGTTCAACATGCAGGCTCCTGATCGCGAGGCAAGGTGATGCTAAGGCGCGCGCCGCCCGGTACGTTTTCGGCCAGCAGCTGCCCACCGGCGTCGTGCACGATGCCATAGGAGATCGCCAGGCCCAAGCCCAGGCCATCACCTACGGGCTTGGTGGTGAAGAAAGGGTCGAAGATCCTGGGCAGGTCCTCGGCCGCGATACCACCCCCCGAATCGAGCACGCTCAGGCGCCAATGCTGCGCATCGGGCTCGATGCGGATTTCCAGCCGCCGGTAGCGCCTGTCTGCCATCGCGTCCAACGCGTTGCTCAGAAGGTTGATCAGCACCTGTTCCAGGCGGATGGCGTCGCCGCGCACCCACGCCGGACGTGCCAGGTACAGGGCCAACTGCACGTCCAGGGCATGCAGGCGCGCCTGCAACAGGTCCAGCGCCTGGTCGACCACGCCGGCCAAGTCCAGGCGCTCGCGCAAGCCGCCTGGGCTGTTACGGGCAAACGTCTTCAGGTGCCCGGTCAGCGATGCCATGCGCGTCAACATCTGCTCCAGTGGTTCCAGGGCCTGACGAGCCTCGTCGTAGCGCCCGTGGTCCAGCAGCAGCTTCAGGGTTTCCAGCTGCATGCGCTGGGTCGTGAGGGGCTGGTTGATTTCGTGCGCCATGGCGGCGGACATCTGCCCCAGGGCCGCCAGCTTGGCCGTTTGCACTAGCCCCTCCTGAGCCGTGCGCAGCTCGCGGGTGCGTTCCTCGACCTGGCGCTTGAGCTCCTCGCGGCTGCGTTGGCGCAGGCGTGACAGGCGCAGGCGCTGGCTGACCAGCAAGGCGGCGAATACCAGGCTCAGCCATACCGCTGCAGCACCCAGGCCGGCATTGCGCGCGTCGGTTCCCACCTGGGGCTTGCGCAGCAGGTGCAGGGTCCATTGCTCGCTTTCCAGCGGCAGGCTTTCCCACAAGAACTCGGTCTCGCCTTGTGGGGCCTGCACCCGGCTGAGGGTGCTGTTTTCAGCGAAACGCGTCAGCACCTGGTGCATCAGCGGTATCAACGGGTGCTTGTCGTACTGACGGGTCTGCGCCAGTTCGGCCCGGTCAGCGCCATCCAATGGGCGCAGTTCCCGGTAACGCCAGCCGTCCTGGTTGGCGATGAAGGTAATGCCACGGGCATCGCTGACCAGCAATATGTCGCTGCCCTGGCGCCACTCGCGCTCAAGCTCGGGAAATTCCAGCTTGACCACCATGGCGCCGAGAAAGCGACCCTGTTCGTCGTTCACCGCGCTGGACAGAAAGTAGCCGGGTACCCCGCTGGTCACGCCAACGGCATAGAAGCGGCCATTACCCAGGCTGCGGGTTTGCTTGAAATAAGGGCGAAAGCCGTAGTTGGAACCCACATAGCTGGTGGGTAGCCGCCAGTTGCTGGCTGCCACCGCCAGCCCGTTGCGGTCGAGCAGTTCGAGGGTGGAAGAGTTGGCTGCACCGTTGATGCGCTCGAGCTTGCGGTTCAGGGCATCCTGGGTTCGCGCCTGGATCGGGCCGCGCAAAGCGTCGATCAGTTCCGGGTCCAGGGCCAGTACTGCAGGCAGGGCCCGATAGCGGTCGATGAGGGTGTGCAAGGCATTGGCATACAGCCCCAGTTGCTGGCTGGCCTGGCGGGCGTCCGCTTCCATGGCCTGGCGTTTGGCCTGGTGCATGGCCCAGCTGGCACAGAGGACGGTACCCAGCACGATCACCAGGGTGATCAGCCCCAGACGCAGGGCGCGAAAGGAAAAAGGCATTGGGAGCAGATCCGCGTGGGTGGGGAAGGAGCCTGCTTTGGCGAAACCGGAGCGCTGCACCGCCGCCCCAGTCTGTCCGCGAAAAGGCCGTCAAGGATCGACACTTACAGCAGTTCGAAGCCCTGCTGTTGCACCGCCTCGGAGTCCAGGCCCACCTGGACGTTGAACGCCCCGGGCTCGGCAACGCGCTGCAGCTGGCCATTATAGAACTTCAGGTCTTCTTCGCTAATGCTGAAGGTCACGGTCCGTGTTTCGCCGGGCTTGAGCATGAGCTTCTGGAAGTTCTTCAGCTCCTTGACCGGGCGGCTCATCGAGGCGGACACATCCTGCACGTACAACTGCACCACCGTCTCGCCGGCCACCTTGCCGGTATTGCGCACCACGATGCTGGCTTGCAACGTGTCCCCGCGCTTGAGCTTGTTGCCAGAAAGCGCGAGCCCCGACAGTTCGAACGTGCTGTAGCTCAGGCCGTAACCGAAGGGATACAGCGGCCCGTTGGGTTCTTCGAAGTACTGGGAGGTGTAGTTGCCGGGTTTGCCAGGTGTGAACGGACGGCCAATACGGGTGTGGTTGTAGTACATCGGAATCTGCCCGACCGAGCGTGGGAAGGTGATCGGTAGCTTGCCGGAGGGGTTGTAGTCGCCGAACAGCACGTCGGCAATGGCGTTGCCACCTTCGGTACCGGCGAACCAGGTTTCGAGCAGGGCATCGGCCTGCTCGCGCTCCCAGCCGATGGACAGCGGCCGGCCATTCATCAGCACCAGCACCAGCGGCTTGCCGGTGGCCTTCAAGGCCTCGATCAGTGCACGCTGGTTGGCCGGTACCTGCAGCGTGGTGCGGCTGGAAGATTCATGGGACATGCCGCGCGATTCGCCGACCACCGCCACGACCACGTCCGCCTGCTGCGCGGCCTTGACCGCTTCGTCGATGAGCACCGCAGGTGGGCGAGGGTCGTCGACGATTTCCGGCGCATCGAAGTTGAGGAAGTTCAGGTAGTCGAGAATGGCCTTGTCACCGGTGACGTTGGAGCCCTTGGCGTAGACCAGCTTGCCCTTGCCCTCGATGGCGCGGCGCAGCCCTTCGCGCACCGTGACCGAGTGGGTGGGGCGCCCGTCTGCTGCCCAGCTGCCCATCATGTCGATCGGTGCGTCGGCAAGGGGACCGACCAGGGCGATGGTGGCATCTTTACTGAGCGGCAGCGTCTGCCTGCGGTTTTCCAGCAGCACCAGGCTGCGGCGCGCCACGTCGCGCGCAGCGTCGCGGTGCAGGCGGTCCTCGCCGTAGTAGTCTTTGAGGTCGTTCTGCGCCGCGCCGATGCGCACGTAGGGGTTCTTGAACAGGCCCATGTCGTACTTGGCGCCCAGCACTTCGCGCACGGCCTGATCCAGCTCTGCCTGGCTCACGTCGCCCGCCTTGAGCAACCCTGGTAGCTCCTCGCCGTACAAGGTGTCGTTCATGCTCATGTCGATGCCCGCCTTGATCGCCAGCTTGGCCGCCTCGCGACCGTCGCGCGCCACGCCATGGCGGATCAGCTCCTGGATGGCGCCATGATCGCTGATGGTCACGCCCTTGAAGCCCCACTCCTTGCGCAGCACGTCGTTCATCAGCCAGGTGTTGGAGGTGGCCGGCACGCCGTTGATCGAGTTCAGCGCAACCATCACACCACCGGCGCCGGCATCGATCGCGGCGCGGTAGGGCGGCAGGTAATCGTTGTACATCTTCGGCAGGCTCATATCGACCGTGTTGTAGTCACGCCCGCCTTCCACTGCGCCGTAAAGGGCGAAATGCTTGACGATGGCCATGATGCTGTCCGGGTTGGCCGGGCTGCTGCCCTGGAACGCGCGGACCATTACCTGGCCGATTTTCGCGGTCAGGTACGTGTCTTCGCCAAAGCCCTCACTGGTGCGACCCCAGCGCGGATCCCGGGCGATGTCGACCATCGGCGCAAAGGTCATGTCCAGTGCGTCGGCAGCCGCTTCGATGGCCGCTGTGCGGCCGACCTTGGCGACGGCGTCCATGTCCCAGGTGGCGGCCATGCCCAGGCCGATGGGAAATATGGTGCGCTCGCCATGTACCGTGTCATAAGCGAAAAACATCGGGATCTTCAGCCGGCTGCGCATGGCCGCGTCCTGCATCGGCCGGTTTTCCGGTGCCGTGCGCGAGTTGAAGGTGCCGCCGATGCGTCCGGCGGCGATCTCCTCGCGGATCTTCTCCCGGGGCATTTCAGGGCTGATGCTGATCAGGCGCAACTGCCCGATTTTTTCGGCCTCGGTCATCTGGCTGATCAGATGGTCGATGAAGGCCTGTTTGTTCTCGAGCGGCGGCGCGGAAGTGGCGGCGACAGCCGCCTGGCTGACCAGGCCCATGGCCAGGCCCAGCAGAGACAGTTTCATCATGAATTCCGTAAGGGGGCCGATGCATGGTCAACGGTGACACATGCATGGGCGAGGTTTTCGGGCGGCTGTTGTTGTACGATTTGCACGCAGATCTTCCTGCGGCGGATTATGCCTGAATCCGCCGCGTGCTGACGAAGCCCCGTACACCGGGAAAACAACTATAAGAACGCTCACGAGAACACGGCATGACCCCGCTTGAACCCTACCAGCAGCGTCAGCTCGCTGAAGCCATGGCCGGTGTTGGCCGGCGCACGGATGTCGCGTTGCTGGCGGTGCTTGCCCGCCGCGCCGATGATTACGCCTATTTCCCACTATTCTGGTCCGCCGTGCTGGCGCTGGCACTGCCAGGCGTGCTGCACGCGGTGCTGGGCTGGCCCAGCGTGCGCGGCCTGATCGTTGCCAATGTGCTGCTGTTCGTAGGCCTCTGCGTGCTGTTGCGCAGCCCGCGCCTGGAACGCTGGACCGTACCGCGGGCTTGGCGCCGCTGGCGAGCGTCGCGCCTTGCCACTCGTCAGTTTCTCGACCTCGGCGCTCAGGCCTTTACAGGCGCCGGATGCGTAATGATCTTCGTCAGCGAGGCCGAGCAGTACGCACAACTGCTGATGGACAAGCAGGCCGCACTCTGCCTTGACGACGCGCTGCGCGTTACGCTCACTGACCGTCTGGCCAGCCAGGTTCGTCAGGGGCAAGCGCTGCAGGGCATGATCGAGTGCGTCGAGGCGTGCGGCCATCGCCTTGGCCAGCAGGCGCCACGCGCACTTGCGTGCAGGCATCTGCCCCAGCCGCTGGTAATCCTCGACTAACGCAACCCTGGCCGACTGTGCGGGGGTGTAGAATACGGCCCCCGCTATTGGAGATACCGTTTGCCCATGTCTGCCCTTTCTACTTCACCGGATGCGCGCGTCCAGTTTCTCGACCTGCTTCGCACCGGCCTGCAGGGCAACACCGTGGTCAAGCTGGTACTGGCGCGGCCTGTCGGCACCGACCCGACCCTGCAACGCATCATCGCCAAGCCCTTGCTGGTCAAGGGACAGGCGAACCTGTCCCTGGTCTACCGCCACCAGACCCGCGACATCACCCGCAACCTGCCGCTCGATGATGCTCTGCAGTGCATCGCCGAACTGTTGCCAGAAGGCTTTCGCAATGCCCACCTGTTCGATGCAGAGGGTGAGCTGCAACTGACCTTCAGCAAGAAGGGCAAGCCCATGCTGCAGCGCCATGGCGCCCAGGCGCCCCGGGAAACCGTTGGCAGCAACGGGCATGACCGTGAGAAAAAGCGCTACCTGGACATTGCCCGACCGTTTCTGCGTGACCTTGGCGTCACGGACGCCCAGGGCGCACTGATCCCGTCGATGTCGCGCAAGTGGAAGCAGATCAACAAGTTCATCGAGGTCTTCGACCACGCCCTGGCCAATGCCCCCTTGTCGAGCGAGCAACGCCTGCGGGTGGCCGACTTCGGCTCGGGCAAGGGTTATCTGACCTTCGCCATGCACGATTACCTGCGCAATACGCTGGGCCGCGATGCCCAGGTAACGGGCGTTGAGCTGCGCCAGGACATGGTCGAGCTGTGCAACGCCGCCGCCGCGCGGCTTGAACACCCAGGGCTGGAGTTTCAGTGCGGCGATGTGCGCAGCGTGGTGCCCGATGCCATCGAGGTGATGATCGCGCTGCACGCCTGCGACGTGGCGACCGACTACGCCATCCATACCGGCATCCGCTGCAACGCGGCAATCATCATGTGCTCACCGTGCTGCCACAAGCAGATCCGCCCGCAGCTGCAAAGCCCGGGCCTGCTGCAACCGATGCTGCAATATGGCCTGCACCTGGGCCAGCAGGCCGAAATGCTCACCGACAGCCTGCGTGCACTGTACCTGGAGGCCTGCGGCTACGAGACCAAGGTGTTCGAGTTCATATCCCTGGAGCACACCAACAAGAACAAGATGATCCTGGCCGTCAAGCGGCGCCAGCCAGCGGATCAGTCAGCCTTGCTGGAGAAGATAGAACAGCTCAAGGCGTTCTACGGGGTGAAGGCGCATTGTCTTGAAACGTTGCTGCGGGCGGATGGGTTGCTTTGAACCTGATGCGCCCCAGCCTTGGATATGCTCATCCTTGCTTCGCTGCTCATGAGCGCGTTTTTATGCTGCAGCCATGCTTGATCAACCAGCTTGGGCAATCAATCACACAGTCGTGCTTGCCAGCCCCAGCGGATGCGTCTGGGCGTCGAAGAAGTGCAGGGCCGTGTCCGGCATGTCTTCGAAGCGGCTGGTGAAATGACGCTTCTGGTTGATGACCGATGCCTCTCCCAAAGGGCGTATGGCAATCGCCAGGTGGCTGGGCCGGGCTGAGCGGATGGCGTCGAGCAGGTGCCGGTCGTTGCTGTCCAGGTGCTGACCGAACAGGCACATGCCCCGGTGTTCACTGGCCAACTGGCCCAGGCTCCAGCTCAGGTAGTCCGAACTACGGATGGCACGCAGCTTTTCGTCGCTGCGCTCTTCGTTGACGAACAGCGGCACTTCACCTGGCACATTCACGGCGAACCCTTCGAGCATTTCAACGCTGCTGGCACTGCGTTGCCGGGTAGTGCCGTCAGGCAGCTTGAGCAGGTGCATGCCACCGTGCAGGTGCAGCACCCGCGTGCCTTGACCCGCCGTTCGGCGCACGTCGAAAAAACCCTGCTCGTCGAACAGTTCGGCAAAGCCCTTCGGATCGTGCTGCACGGCCCAGACCAGCAGCAGGTCATAGTTGCTGGTATAGACGTTGCGGTAGCCGCGCAGGGCCTGGTTGAGGGTGCTCAGGGCGGCTTCGGGCATTGCCGACCAAGGCATGTGCACGGTGCGCACGGCGTGGATCAGCGCCTCCTTGATGGAGTAATAGCGGTTCAGCGGCGCGGTCGAGTTGATGGCCAGCGCAGCGTTGGTACGCACCGTGGTGTTGAGGGCGGTCAGCACTGGTTCGAACAGCTCGGAGCTCAATGACTTGAACAAGGCCTGATCGCTGATGGCCAAGCCCTTCTTACGCCCGGCCCGTTGCGCCTCCTCGTACAGCGAGAAATACCCGAACGGCTTCCAGAAGGCCCGGCTTGCGCCGTTACCGACCATGAGGGTTTCACAGGGGTACTGGTCGGCAAGGTCTGACCAGGGGAGAAGAGTGGCGTCTAGTGCGGGCATGCTGGAGTCCGTAAAGCGGGATCCGGCAGACTTTACCACGTCAAGCCTAGGCCATGAGTGCGCCGCGCCAGTGCTGGCAGCGCGTTGCAGGCTGCATCGGTGAGCTTGACGGCAACTGCAGGGGATTGAAAGTGAACACGAGCGGACTTGAATCCCTCCAAGGTCTTGAGTGGCCACGGGGCAGCGCCTAGCCAGCACCGGCCACACCGACACGTAGATCGTCATGTCTTTACCTGAACAGGAGATCTGTCATGGACACCTATCATGTAAGCCCTGCCAATGACGGGTGGGAACTGAAGAAGGCAGGTGCTGCGCGCGCTTCAAAGCACAGCGCGACCAAGCAAGAACTGGTGGGGTCGCTGGCCACATTCTTCGAGGGCAAGACAGCCTCGGTGAAGATTCACAAGGCCGATGGCACCATCGAGCAAGAGCGCACCTACCCTCGCTCCGCTGACCCGCGGCGCACCAAGGGTTGATACTGGTCAGCGCCGCGCTGCTTGGCATCGACATACACCAGTGCCATGGGCGCGGCCTCTATAAGTGGTTGCTTGCCAGCTTTCTGATCGGCAAGCGCATTCGTGCCAGTGTCGCGATCCAGGCCTACCGGCTGCTGGTCGATACCCATGGCCTGGACACCCCAGGCAAGCTGGCGAGGTGCCCGCATCACACGCTGGTGAAGCTTCTGGGTCAGGCCGGTTACGCCCGCTACGACGAATCCACGGCCCGGCGGCTGCATCGCTTGGGCAGTGGGCTTGAAGCGGAAATGGATGAGGTGTTGCTCAATGCGGCGGTGGACATGGCGCACGCCAATACATGGCTGCTGGGATTTGAAGGCGTGGGGCCCAAGACGCTCGAGATTTTTATGCGGGAAGCGGCGGTGGTACTGCAGCATCAACGTGTGCAGTGAGGATGGGCGGTAGAGGAAGCGTAAGCCATGTGAACGCTGGCTTGAAGATGGAGCGGGTAGAGGGAATCGAACCCTCAACTAAAGCTTGGGAAGCTTTCGTTTTGCCACTAAACTATACCCGCATCTGAGCTGCACTTTTTACCAGAACGTTCGGCAAATTAGAAGCCCGCGTTATAAAAAATGTCTTTTCCCTCCGTGCTCCTGCGCCTTTTCCCTACGTCACAAGGCTCACCTATACGGCAGCGATTTCCTCGAGCGTGAGTTCTCGGTATGCCCCCGGCGGCAGGTTCATGTCCAGCGCGATCGCGCCCATGCGCTCCCGGTGCAGCTTGACCACCTTGTTGTCATAGAACCCGAACATGCGTTTGACCTGGTGGTAGCGCCCTTCGACGATGGCGAGCCGGGCCAGGCGCGGCCCGAGGATCTGCAGGTCGGCCGGTTGGGTCGTCAGGTTTTCGAAAGCAAAGTGAAACCCCTCCTGAAACCGGGCCACATAGTGCTCGCCGATTTCGTCCTGGGTTTCGACCAGGTAATGCTTGGGCAGCTTGGTGGCCGGTTGGGTCAGGCGCCGGGACCACTGCCCGTCGTTGGTCAGGATCATCAGCCCGGTGGTATTGAAGTCCAGGCGCCCGGCGATATGCAGGCCCTGCGCGAGCGCGTCGGGCAGCAAGTCCATGACGGTTGGATGCTGGGGATCGTGGGTGGCGCTGACGCAACCGGGCGGCTTGTGCAGCATCAGGTAGCGTGGCGGGAGGCCCGCCTGCAGCACCTCATCGTCCAGCTCGACCCGGCTGAACGCCCGTACTTCCGTTAGCGGGTCGCTGGCCACTTGGCCATCGAGCCGCACGCGACGTTGAGCCAGCATCAGGCGCGCTTGCTGGCGGTTGCAGGTCGGTAGGTTGGCAAGAAAACGATCAAGGCGCATGGTCGTCACCTGCGGGCGATGCCAATTGGGCCTCGACGCCTGCGCAGCTTGGGCACAGGCAGGCACGGTCGCGCAGTTCGGCAGGCAAGGCCTGCAATACCGCCGGGTCGATGCGCACGTTGTAGCACCAGCAAGCCTGGGTGGCCTGCGCAGGATCGGCCAGGGTGCACCGGTTGAGGGCACCGCAGGCGGGGCAACGTTGATCGTCGTTCATTTCAGGTTTCACTGCAGACACGGTTGCGGCCAGCCTGTTTGGCACGATAGAGGGCGCCGTCGGCGCGGGTCAGTAGGGTGTGCAAGGTATCGCCTGGCTGCAGATGACTCACCCCGATGCTGGTGGTCAGGCGCAGGGGCTGGTCCTCGTAACTGAAGGTCAGTTGCTCGGCGCGGCGCCGGATCTTTTCGGCAGCCTCGTTCGCCTGGCGGGCATCGGCCTCACGCAGCAGCACGATGAACTCCTCGCCTCCCCAGCGGCAGAGTATATCGGACTGGCGAATGCTGCCTTGCAGGACATTGGCAAATTGGCGCAGCACTTCGTCGCCTGCCAGGTGACCATAGGTGTCGTTGAGGGCTTTGAAGTGGTCCAGGTCGATCAGCAACGCCACCAGCGGACTGTTGTCACGCTGGGCCTCGCGCAGCGCCTGGGCGGCCAGCAGGTCGAAGCTGCGCCGATTGGGCAGCCCGGTCAGGCTGTCGAGCGTGGCCAGGGCTTCGGTGCTGGCCTGGTGGCGGCGCACCATCGCATGCATCAGGGCTACCACCACAAGGGTGATCATGGCGCAGATCGCCAGGTTCAGGTACAGCGAATGACGGATCCGGTCCAGCGCCCCGGTCTCGCGTTTGTCCACCAGCAGGTACCAATCCAGTTCCGGCAAGTGGCGCACGTTCAGAAAATGGCTGTGGCCTTCAAGGTCGCGGTATTCATGACTGCCTTCGCCAGGCACCGGCTGGCGTGCCAGCACGCCGCCCAGGTCCGGGCTGTCGACCAGCGACTGGCCGACGCGCAGGCCCTGCGGGCCACCGCCTGAGCCTGTCATCAACACCTTGCCCTGGGCGTCGACGAAGACCACGGATCGCTGATAGCGGTGTTGGTACTGGTCGATCATCCTGACCACGGTGGAAACGCTCAGCCCCACCCCTGCCGCGCCGATGAAGCGATCCTGGTAGTCGTGCACCTTGTAGTTGATGAACACGGTCAGGTTGTCCTGATTGGCCATGTCCAGGTCTACATTGATCTCGTAAGGTGCCGCCTGGTCGCGCAGGCGGAAGTACCAGGCATCGCGCCAGGCCTGTGGCTGGACCTGCTTGAGCACGCCCTTGGCCTGGTAGTAGGTCAGCGTGTGTTCGGAGACGAAAAAGGACGTGAAGATGCCCTGCTTGCCCGTTACCTCGCCCAGATAGCGGGTCATGCGCTGGGCATCCTGCTCACCGGCCAACACCCAGTCTCGAAGGAAAGTGTCCTGGGCCATCATCGAGGCGATCAGAACAGGGCGGATCAGGTCTTTCTGGATTTCCGAATAGACCGTGTCGGAGGTCAGCGGCAATTCGGTATTGATGATGCCGTCACGTATGGCGCTGCGCGAGGAGAAATAACTCAGCAGCGACGTGGCGAGGAAACCGCAGGCCAGCAGCATCAGCAGGGCGGCGACTAACGAACGCTGCGATGATGGAGCGGAGCGTGAAGGCATGATCTTCCCATGATGTGTGCCGGGCCGCACATTCTAGTGTTCCGGGCTTCAAATGACTGCAAGATTTTGTCCAGAAGCCGCAGCTGTATCAAATTATTACCAGTATGGCACTGCACGGGTTGACGCTTGTCTTATTCCATGTCGATCAACGTGTCGTGCATCGACGCTCGGCAGCGTTCGCTGCGCGGGCACCTCAGCGGTCCGGGAGGCCGCCTATGTCCTATCGAATTCTGCTTGTGGCCCTGCTCGGGCTGACGCTTGGCGCCTGTGCGCCGTACGCTGGTCGGTCGACCTACTACCGCTCCGACTATTACGTCACTGACCGATATGTCTCGCCTGGTTACGCGCCCGGCTACTACCGGTACGGTCGTTATCCGGTGGCGCCCCAGCCGCGCTACTACTACCAACCGGTGCCTCGTTACCATGCGCCGCCCGGCTACCGACCGTTGCCGCCGCCCGACGTGCGCCGCTGGCACGGCAACCCGCGCTACGATTACGGTCATCGCCAGCGCTGGGACTACAGGCGCGACCGCGATCGACACGACTACCGCAACGACGGTCCGCGGCACCAGGATGGAGGTCGGCATCAACGCGGCTGGGGCGACAGGGGTGGGCGAGGCCATTGATCAGGTGAGGAGCGCCCGCGCCCGACGCGCCGCTAGTGCAGGTCCGCCAGCGGATGATGGCCTTCCCACGGCGCTTGAAAGTGTGCCTGCACCACGGCTGCGGGCACGTGGTCCACATCCGGCCAGTGCCAGCGCGGTTGGTGATCCTTGTCCAGCAGGCGGGCACGCACCCCTTCGCCGAACTCCGGATGACGACAGCAGTTCAGGCTCATCGCGTATTCCATCTGCAACGCCTGCGCCAGTGACAGGTGTCGGGCCCGCTGAATTTGCTCCCACACCAGATGAGCCGTCAGCGGACAGCCGCCCAGCATGCGCTCGGCGGCTGCCGACAGCAGCGGGTCGTCGTGCTGGCGCAGGCTCGCCACTGCCCGCCAGGCAGCGCCCGCGCAGGTGACATCCAGCAGCGCGTCGATAAGCACGCGCCGCGGCAACCACTGGGCCGCCGGCAGTGCCCGGCGGGCGCAATGCGCCTCAGCCCTGAGCAGGCTGTTGAGTTGCAACGCGGTCTGCTCCTGCCAGTTCATCTGCAGCAGTTCGTCGATCAACGCCGCTTGCCGGTCTTCACCCATGAAACGGTCAGCCAACCCCAAGTCCAGCGCATCGCGCGCATTGATAGGCGCACCGGTGAGCCCCAGGAACAACCCCAGCTTGCCCGGTAAGCGGGCCAGGAACCAGCTGGCCCCCACGTCAGGGTACAGACCAATGCTGATCTCAGGCATGGCCAGTGCGCTGCTGGGGGTCACGATGCGTACGTTGGCACCTTGGAGCAAACCCATGCCGCCGCCCAGCACATGGCCATGGCCCCAGCACAGCAGTGGCTTGGGGTAGGTGTGCAAGGCATGGTCCAGGCGATATTCGGCGGCGAAGAACGATGCAGCCAGCGGTGGCACGCTGCCAGGCTGCTCGCGGCACGCCTGGGCCAGCGCCCGCACGTCGCCCCCGGCGCAGAATGCCTTGGCGCCATTGCCGCGCAGCAGCACACAGGCGATGCCTGGGTCTTGCGCCCAGCTGTGCAACTGCTCGGCCAGCGTCTCTATCATCGGCAGGTCGAGGGCATTGAGCGCCCTTGGCGCATCAAGGGTAGCGATGCCCAGGCGAGCGCCATCGGCGCCTGTCAGTACTTGGCAATGAATGCTCATGGCTTACCTCATTCAAGTCACCGCTCAAGTATGGCCTGCCTGGTCGATCCCGCCGGGCACTGGTCGGATCGTTTGACAAGCGTCGGTGTCACCCCTAGTGTCGCCCCATTGTTTACGGAAGCCCCCATGACTGACGACGATCGCATCAAACTCGAACCCAGTTGGAAAGCCGCCTTGCGTGCCGAGTTCGAGCAGCCCTACATGCAGCAGTTGCGCGAGTTCCTGCGCGGTGAATATGCCGCCGGTAAACAGATCTACCCGCCTGGCCCGCTGATCTTCAATGCACTCAACTCCACCCCCCTGGATCAGGTCAAGGTGGTGATTCTCGGCCAGGACCCCTACCACGGCCCAGGGCAGGCCCATGGCCTGTGCTTCTCGGTGCAGCCTGGCGTGCCCACGCCGCCGTCGCTGGTGAACATCTACAAGGAGCTGCACCGCGACCTGAACATTCCCATCCCCAACCATGGCTACCTGCAAAGCTGGGCCGAGCAGGGCGTGTTGCTGCTCAATACCACCATGACCGTGGAGCGGGGCAACGCGGCCTCCCATGCCAAGAAAGGCTGGGAATTCTTCACCGACCGTATCATCGAGGTGGTCAGCGAGCAGTGTGAGCATGTGGTGTTTCTGCTGTGGGGGGCTCATGCGCAGAGCAAACAGAAGCTGATCGACGGCACCAAGCACTTGGTGCTCAAGTCGGTGCACCCCTCGCCGTTGTCGGCGTACCGTGGGTTTCTTGGCTGTGGGCATTTTAGCCGTGCCAACGGCTTTCTCGAGCAGCGCGGGCTTGCGCCCATCAACTGGGCGTTGCCACCGCTGTGAGCCAGACGGGGCCGTCAGGCCCCGACAGGTCATGCGGGCCGCTTGCTCATCCAGTAACGGAACAAGGGCTCGGCCAGGAACAGCACGAAGAGCAGGCGCATCACTTGCAAAGCAGTCACCAGCGGCACCGACAGTTGCAGCGTTTCGGCCGTCAGGCTCATTTCAGCGATGCCGCCGGGCATCATGCCCAGCGTCAGTGAGCGCAGATCCAAAGCTGTCAGCAGGCTCAAGCCCCAGGCGGCAGCGCCAGCCAGGGCCATGCTCAAGGCTGTGGCCACCAGCGTGCGCCCCAGAAATGCCGGCGCGCGGCGGAAGAATGCACGGTTGAAATGGCAGGCCAGGCCGCTGCCGATCAGCCATTGACCGATCTGACTGGCGCCATTGGGCAGGGCGATCTGCAAGTTGCCGGCAAGGCTGAAGGTGGCTGCCACCAGCAGCGGCCCGAACAGCCATGGGTTGGGCTGTTGCAGCCGCTGCCAGAGCCAGCCAGCTGCCACGCCCAGCGGTGCGATGAGGGCCAGCCAGGCCCAGCTGACGCTGCCGGTGTGGTTGAGCGCTACGCCATCGCCCAACAGCAGCTTGAACAGCGCCGGCACGCACAGCACCACCGCCAGCACGCGCAGGCTTTGGGCTGCGGCCACCTGGCTCAATACCGCGCCATTGCGCGCACCCAGGTTGACCATTTCACCGGAACCGCCTGGCATGCTGGCAAAGAACGCAGTGGCGCGGTCCTCACCCGAGCGGCGCAGCAACCACACCCCAAGCACGCTCGAAACGGTAGTGAACAAAGCGCCGAAGAAGATCAAGGCGAAGTGACTGCCCACTTGCTCGATGACCTGGGGCGTGAAGTGCAGGCCGATGCCAAGGCCAATGATGCATTGCCCGCAGCGCCGGCCATTGGGTATTTCTGGCAGCTGCCAAGGGCTCAGGCAACGTACCGCGATGATCGCCAGCAACGAGCCGACCATCCACGGCAAAGGCCAGCCGACCTTGCTGGCGGCGAAACCGCCAGCAAGGCCGACCAGCCCAGTTGCCCAGTACAGCGGCAACCCACGATCAGGCATCGGCCATGGCCCGGCGCTGCAGGCTACGCTTGCGCCAGATGCGCACCATAGGCAGTGCGAGCATGAGCGCTACCAGTGCCCAGACACCCATGCTGATCGGGCTCGACCAGAGAATGCCTAACTCGCCGTTGGAAATTGACAATGCCCGGCGCAGGTTCTGCTCCATCAGGCCACCCAGGATGAAGCCCAGCAGAATCGGCGAAAGTGGGAAGTCCAGCTTGCGCAGGATGTAGCCCATGATGCCGATGCCGACCATCAGGAACAGGTCGAAAGTGGTGGCATGCACGGCATAGACACCGATCCCGGTGATGATGGCGATCACCGGCACCAGGGCCCAGTTCGGCACGGCCAGGATGCGGGTGAAGATGCGGATCATCGGGATGTTCAGGATCACCAGCATGATGTTGGCGATGAACAGCGACGCGATCAGGCCCCAGACGATGTCAGGTTGCTGTTCGAACAGCAGCGGGCCTGGGGTGATGTTGTAGAGCGTCAGCGCGCCGATCATCACCGCCGTGGTACCTGAACCGGGCACGCCCAGGGTCAGCATGGGCACCAGGGCGCCACAGCAGGAAGCGCCAATGGCGGTTTCCGGTGCCGCCAGGCCACGGGCGTCACCCTTGCCGAACTTGCCGCTGGCACCGGCCATGCGTTTTTCGGTCATGTAGGCCACTGCACTGGCCAGTGTGGCACCAGCGCCTGGCAACACGCCCATCACAAAGCCCAGCAGGCCGCAGCGAATGTTCACCACGAACACCGACGCCGCTTCCTTGAAGTTAAACAGCATGCGCCCGGTGGCCTTGACCGCCTGGTGACCGTGGTGGGTCTTTTCCAGCAGCAACAGAATCTCGCTGATCGAGAACAGGCCCAGCACCAGCACGACGAACTGAATGCCGTCGGCCAGGTGCACGCTGTCACCGGTGAAGCGGTACACGCCACTGTTGGCGTCGATGCCCACCGCCGACAGGAACAGGCCGATCAAGGCGGCGATGAAAGTCTTGAGCGGCTTGTCGCCGGCCATGCCGCCCAGGGCCACGATGGCGAACACCATCAGCACGAAGTACTCGGCCGGGCCGAAGGCGATTGCCCACTTGGCCAGCAGCGGGGCGAACAGCACCATGCCGCAGGTGGCGATGAAGGCGCCGATGAACGAGCTCCAGGCCGACAGGGACAGGGCCACGCCCGCCAGGCCCTGGCGGGCCATCGGGTAGCCGTCCAGGGTGGTCATCACGGTCGATGCTTCGCCCGGAATGTTCAGCAGGATCGAGCTGATCCGCCCACCGTACTCGCAGCCCAGGTACACCGCAGCCAGCAGGATCAGTGCCGACTCCGGGGGCAAGCCCAGGGCGAAGGCGATGGGGATCAGCAGGGCCACGCCATTGATCGGGCCCAGGCCCGGCAGCAGGCCGACGACGGTACCGATCAGCGTGCCGGACAGGGCCGTGACCAGGTTGTAAGGGGACAGGGCGACGCCGAAGCCCTGGCCCAGGTAGCTCAAGGTATCCATGTGTCAGTTCTCCAGTACGCTCAGCAGGCCAAGGGGCAGGGGCACGTCCATGACGCGGTCGAACAGCCAGTAGAGGAAGAGGCTCATGCCGACCACGACGATGGCGCTGTGCAGCCAGCGACCGCCATACAGGCGTGCCATGGGCACACCGGCCAGGATGGCGCTGAGGATGAAGCCAAGGGATTCGAAGGTGGCCGCGAAGATCAGCAGCAGGCCGATGCAGGCGGCGATCTTGGTCAAGGTCGCCTTGTCCAGCGCCGGCTCGTCGTCTTTGTGCACGATCGGCGTGGGGCGGATCGCCATGTACAGCAAGCCCAGGCTCATCAGGCCGAGCATCAGCAGCGGGTAGGCACGCGGGCCTACCGGCTCATAGGAAAACGCCGCCTGATAAGGCCAGGCCATCACGGCCAGGGCGGCGCAGACGGCCAGCAGAATCAGGGCGAAGATGCGTTGCAGGATCATGGAGGAATCCTCGGTAAGTAGCGATGGGAGCGGCACACCCGTGAACCTGGGCCAAGGCCCAGGCTAGGCACGGCAGCGTCTGCCTGCTCCCGCCAGGAAAGCCCAGTGGTCTGGATTACTGGACCAGGCCGAATTCCTTGGCCAGCATCTTGTAGTCAGCGACTTGCTTCTTGACGTAGCCATCGAGCTCTTCACCCGTCATGGCGAAGGGGAACAGTTCGCGCTGGTCACGCAACTTGGCGAAGTCTTCGGAGGCCAGCATCTTGTCGAACGATGCTTTCCACCAGGCGTAGTCTTCGTCGCTCACTTTCGGGCCGAGGTAGAAGCCGCGCACCACAGGCCAGACGATGTCGTAGCCCTGCTCCTTGGCGGTGGGGATGTCCTTCATGGCCGGGTCGTCCAGGCGCTTTTCCGAAAACACGGCCAGCAGGCGCATGTTGCCGCTCTCGATGTGCGGCATGGAGTCGGAAATGTCGGTGGAGCCTACCTGGATATGGCCACCGAGCAGTGCGGTGGCAATTTCGCCGCCGCCTTCGAGTGCCACGTAGCGCAGGTCGCGTGGGTTGATGCCGGCTGCCTTGGCGATCAGGGCGGTTTGCATCCAGTCTTGGCTACCTACGGTGCCACCGGAGCCAATCACCACCTTGCTCGGGTCTTTCTTCAGGGCAGCGACCAGGTCGTCGAGGGTTTTGTAGGGCGAGTCGCTCTTGACCGCGATTGCGCCATAGCTGGTGCCGACGGCAGCCAGCCATTTCACTGCATTTTCATCGAAGCGACCAAACTTGCCCTGGGCCAGGTTCAGCAGCGAACCGCTCGACCAGGCCACCAGAGTCCCGGCATCGGCAGGGCGCTGTGCCACCACGGCGTTGTAGGCCACGGCGCCGACACCGCCCGGCATGTAGGTCACGCGCATGGGCTTGCTCAGGATCTTCTCCTGCACCAGGGCGCTTTGCACCAGCTTGCAGGTCAGGTCGAAGCCACCGCCAGGCGAGGCCGGGGCGATGCACTCGGGGCGTTTGGGTTCGGCGGCCAGGGCATTGCCTGCCAGTAGTAGGCAACCGGTTGCCAGTACGATATGGCGCAGTGAAAAGGTCATGGTCTATCTCCGTAGGCGTTGTTGTTATCGGGTTACCACAGGGCGACGCTGTAGCTCACCAGCAGCCGCACTTCGTCGGCGTCACGGGCGAAATTGGAGCGGAAGGTCGCGTTTCGCAGGCGCACCGCCACATTCTTGAGCGGGCCGTTCTGCACCACGTATTTCAGCTCGGTATCGCGTTCCCATTCCTTGCCCTCGCCACCGCTGGCACGGCTGACGTTGTCGCCGCTGATGTAGCGGGTCAGGAACGTCAGGCCGGGCACGCCGAGTGCGGCAAAGTTGTAGTCGTAGCGGGCCTGCCAGGAACGCTCGTCGGCATTGGCGAAGTCGTTGATCTGGACGAAGTTGACCAGGTATGGGTCGGCGCCATCGACATAGGGGAACGCGCTGTCGCCGGTCAGCTGCTGCCAGCCGGCGCTGAACTTGTGCCCGCCCAAGGCATAACTGACCATGCCGTTGAAGGTGGTGTTGTCGATGCTGCCGGCCCTGGCAGCGCCTGCGTCATCGCTCAGCGCCAGGCGCAGGTCGAAGGCCAGTGCGCCTGGGCCCACGGCTTGGGTGGCGAGCAGGCCGATGAAGTGCTGGCGGTAGATGTCGTCCAGTTGGGCGAAGTGGTAGCTGCCGGTCAGCCGGTCGTTGAACTGGTAGTCCAGCCCGGCCAGGGACAGGTTGTCTGCGCTGAACGAGCCACCGAAGCGGCCGTTCTTGTTGTTCAGTGCCAGGTCTTCCCAGTTGGTGTCGTCACGGTCCTTGGCCTTGTCCAGGCGCCCGCCGGTGATGGTCAGGCCCTTGATTTCCTTGGAGGTGAGCAGCCCGCCTTCGAATGTCTGCGGCAGAATGCGGCCATCGTTTGGGCGCAGGGTGGGCAGGGAAGGGATCAGCGTGCCGATCTTGAGTTCGGTTTTGGAAATCTTGGCCTTGGCGGTCAGGCCGAGCTTTGAGTACTCGTCGGCAGCTTTGCCGTTGTCATGGGTCGGCAGCAGTCCGCTGCCGGTACGGTCTGGGCTTGAATCGAGCTTGATGCCCATCATGCCGAGCGCATCTACGCCGAAGCCTACGGTGCCTTCGGTATAACCGGATTCGAGGTTGAGCATGAACCCCTGGGCCCATTCGTCGCGCTTGGATTGTTGCGCACTGGTGCCATCGCGAAAGTCGCGATTGAAGTACATGTTGCGGGTTTCGAAGGTGGCCGTGCTGTCTTCGAAAAAGGCGGCCTGGCTGAGCGGGGCGACGCCGGCGAGCGCGAGGGCGCTGGCAATGGCGCTGGGGCGTGCGGCAAAGGAACGAGCAGGTGCGAATGCCTGCGGCTGCAATGACAGCATCGTTGTGGCTCCGTTTCTTGTTCTTATTCGATTGCACCTTGCTGGTGCTTTATTCGGCGCTCGGGGCGACCGTGGTGCGATGCTAGGTAACGAACCTTTCGCTAACCTTTCAGCGTGAAAGGTTTGTCGAGCCGGCTTCACAGGTCGCCGCGGCGGGGTACACTCCGCGCCATCGCCCCACCGAACAGGGACAATCCGATGCGTGTGTTGCTGGTAGAAGACCATCTGCAATTGGCTGACAGCGTGGCCCAGGCCCTGAAAGGTCTAGGCCTGACGGTGGATGTGCTGCATGACGGGGTAGCTGCCGACCTTGCGCTTGGCAGTGAGGACTACGCCGTGGCCGTGCTCGACGTGGGCTTGCCGCGTATGGATGGCTTCGAGGTGCTGGCACGCTTGCGCGGGCGTGGCAAGACCGTGCCGGTACTGATGCTCACCGCCCGTAGCGACGTCAAGGATCGGGTCCATGGCCTGAACCTGGGGGCTGACGATTACCTGGCCAAGCCGTTCGAGTTGACCGAGCTTGAGGCACGGGTCAAGGCGCTGCTGCGCCGTAGTGTGCTGGGGGGCGAGCGCCAGCAGCGCTGCGGGCCGCTGGTGTATGACCTCGATACCCGGCGGTTCACCTTGGGTGAAGCGCCGTTGTCCCTGACCTCCCGCGAGCAGGGGGTGCTCGAAGCCTTGATTGCCCGGCCGGGCCGGGTGATGAGCAAGGAACAGTTGGCGGCCCAGGTGTTCGGCCTGGACGAGGACGCCAGCCCCGATGCCATCGAGATCTACGTCCATCGCCTGCGCAAGAAGCTCGATGGCCATCCGGTGGCCATCGTCACCTTCCGCGGCCTGGGGTACCTGCTCGAGCATCGCGATGCGTGAAAACATCAGCCTGCGTGGGCGCCTGCTGGGCAATCTGGCGTTGCTGCTGGTGGTCCTGATGCTGGCCAGTGGGCTCAGTGCCTACTGGAACGGCCGTGAGGCAGCGGACACCGCCTACGACCGAACCCTGCTGGCGTCCGCCCGCACCATCGCCGCGGGCCTGTCGCAACGCGACGGCTCGTTGAGCGCAGATGTGCCCTATGTAGCGCTCGATACCTTTGCCTACGACAGCGCTGGACGCATCTACTACCAAGTCCTGGACATCAACCAGCGGCTGATTTCAGGGTATGAAAAGCTGCCGCCTCCGCCGCCTGGCACCCCCCGCACCGATGACTATCCCGCCCTGGCGCGATTCTATGACGCGACGTATCTGGGACAGAACGTGCGAGTGGTCAGCCTGCTCAAAGCGGTGAGCGAGCCGAACATGAACGGCATGGCGGAAATCCGCGTGGCCGAAACGGATGAGGCGCGGGTGAGCATGGCTCGCGGCCTGATGGGCGATACGTTGCTGCGCCTGGGCATGTTGGCCTTGGGCGCTTTGGTGATGGTGTGGTTCGCTGTCAGTGCGGCGCTGCGACCGCTCGAGCGCCTGCGCACAGCGGTCGAAGAGCGCCAGCCGGACGATCTGCGCCCGTTGCCGGTGGTGCAGGTGCAGCCTGAGCTGCGGCCACTGGTAGGGGCGCTCAACCATTTCACCGAACGTCTGCGTGCACAGTTCGAGCGCCAGGCGCAGTTCATCGCCGATGCTGCCCACGAGCTGCGTACGCCCTTGGCGGCGCTCAAGGCGCGGGTGGAGCTGGGTTTGCGCGCCAGTGAACCGCAGCAGTGGCATCAAACGCTGGAAGCGGCGGCCCAGGGCACCGACAAATTGACGCACCTGGCCAACCAGTTGCTTTCACTGGCACGTGTGGAAAACGGCGCGCGCGCAATCGCCGAGGGGGGCGCCCAGCGCTTGGACCTCAGCCAGCTGGCGCGCGAGCTGGGCATGGCCATGGCGCCGTTGGCGCACAACCGCGGGGTTGCGCTGGCCCTCGAGGCGCAGGCGCCGGTATGGCTCAAGGGCGAGCCAACGTTGCTCAACGAGCTGTTGAGCAACTTGGTCGACAATGCCCTGGCCCACACCCCCAAGGGTGGCAACGTCATCCTGCGCGTGCTCGCGCCTGCGGTGCTCGAGGTGGAAGACGACGGCCCCGGCATTCCAGAGGCCGAGCGCGAGCGGGTGTTCGAGCGTTTTTATCGCCGTAGCGCCCAGGGCAGCGGGTTGGGCCTTGCGATCGTGGGAGAGATCTGCCGGGCTCACCTGGCGCAGATCAGCCTGCATGATGGTGACAACGGCGGGCTGCGCGTGCGGGTGAGTTTCATCGCTGACTGAGCGCAGGCGGCCGGAGTAGCCGGCGGCCAGACAGTGTGAAGCCCTCAGCGCAACAAGCTTCGGGCTTCGAGCAGGTCCTCGGCGTGCAGCTCGCTGCCCATGGGCAGGCCCAGGTGTCGGTAGGCTGGCAAGGCTGCCAGCGGCCTTTCCCGACCACGTTGGCTGACACAGCGAGCGATCTGGACCACATCGATGTAGTCGATGCGGTCGGTCTGCCGATCCAGGTCCTGAACCAGGCCAGGCAGCTTGACCAGCTGTTCGGGGAACTCCCAGGCCTTGAGTATCTTGTCGCCCAGGACGGGCTGGATCAGTTCGATGACATGGTGCAGGCAGACCGGATCGGACAGCAGTTCGTTGTGCTCCTCGGCGTAGATCAGTACCGGCAGCGCGCCGATCTGGTTGACCAGGCCGCCCAGTGCCGCCTGATCAGGCTTGAGCCGCGTGTAGCGCCGGGCCAACTCGTAGCTCATCCCCGCGACTTCGAGGCTGTTGGCCCAGATTTCGCGCAGTTTCTGCTCCACGGCAGGCGAGCGCGCATGGAAGATCTGCTCGATGACCAGGCCGATGGCCAGGTTGCAGCTGTAGTTGATGCCCAGGCGGGTGATCGCCGTGTGCAGCTCGGTCACCTCGACCGTGGCTCGCAGCAGCGGGCTGTTGACCACCTTGATCAGGCGTGCCGACAAGGCGGCATCGCGGCCGATCACCCGGCTCAAGGCCGCCACGCTGATCTCGCTGTCTTCCGCAGCCTCGCGGATGCTCAAGGCAACCTCAGGCAAAGTCGGAAGTACCAGGTCATCCTTTTCAATGGCATCCAGCAATTGCGCCTGGACCATTTCGGCCAGCTTGTTCATGGACATGTCTACCGCGGTGGTGAAGCGGCCCCGCTGTCGTGGCAGGGCGGGGCTGGTCAGCGCTGGATTTCCCTGTCGCGGTCCAGTTCGTAGGGCAGGGGCAGCACCTGCAGGCGCGGGCCTTCGAGATGACCCAAGTGCAGGTTGCCATCTTCCACGGCATCGGCTGCGATCACGGCGAGCAGTTCACAGCCAGTGCCGGTACTGGCCGCCATCACCACGTCGCCCACCGAGGAGCCATGCACGGGGGAGAACAGCTGCTCCCCGGCTGCCGGCAGGGCTTGCTGATCGATGGCCAGGCGGTACATGCGACGCTTGAGCTTGCCCAGGTACTGCATGCGCGCAACGATTTCCTGGCCGGTGTAGCACCCTTTCTTGAAGCTGACACCATCTACGGCTTGCAGGTTGATCATTTGCGGAATGAACTGCTCGCGGGTAGGGCCCAGCACCTGGCCGATGCCGGCGCGTATCTGCCCTAGCAGCCATGGGTTGAGGTCAACTTCGGGCAACGTACCGGCCAGGGTCTTGCGCACCTCGCCTGACAGCTCCGCCGGTGCCCAGAGTTCAGCGCGACCTGTGCTGACCGTTACAGCGATCAGCCCTTCTCGCCGTGCAGTGCTGCCGGCTTCAGGTGCCAATTCCAAACCCAGCGCCGCAAGCGCTGCCTGGCCGTCGTGCAGGCCGAAACGCACCCAGGCGGCGCTCTCGTCGGTCAGGGTGGCCTTGGAGAATACGGCGTACTTCTTCAGGTCGGCCAGTTGCGGCTCCAGCAGTTCACTGGCCATGGCCAGGAGGTAACCGTTGCCTTCGGGCAGAATCCTGAAACTGGACTGCATGCGCCCCTTGACCATGCAACGTGCGCCAAAGCTGGCGTATTCGGGGCTGAGGTAGTTGATGTTGCAGGTCAGCTGGCCCTGCAGGAACTTGCCTGCATCGGAGCCGCGGACAGCGAGAATGCCTTCGTGGGACAGAGGGCAGAAGAAAGCGGTATCGGCCATGGGTCATCGCGGTGGCTTAAAGTCTGGGGCCATCATAGAACGCCGGTAACAAAATAGGTAGGTGACTTAGACCAACAGCTGGCTGTCGCTTCGCGCGGCTGACTGTATACTGGCGGGCCACTCGAGGAGGGCCCCATGGTCGAACAAACTGAACTCAACCGGCTTTTCTGGCACAGCCGCCGAGGCATGCTGGAACTGGACGTCCTGCTGGTGCCTTTCACCCAGGAGGTCTACCCCACCCTCAACGAAGCCGATCGTCAGTTGTATGTTCGGCTGCTGAGCTGTGAGGACCAGGACATGTTCGGCTGGTTCATGGAGCGTACCGAGTCCGAGGACCCGGAGTTGCAGCGCATGGTTCGCATCATCCTGGACCGTGTCCAACCCAAGTGAGTGGTTCGAATGCCGCTGGCAGGGCTCACGCCTGTTGCTGGCGGCCTACCTGATCTGCCAGGTACTCGCCTGGTTCGCCGTGCTTGTCAGCCCATTACCGTCCTGGTTGGGGCTGCTGGTGGTCGCCGCGTGCATCGTCCATGCGGCCTGGGCTATTCCGCGTCGTATTCTGTTGACCCATGTTCAGGCTGTCACCGGGCTGCGCCTTGATGGGGCCGGCTGGTGGGTGTTTTCCCGCGCTCGGGGGTGGCAGCCGGTACGGCTGTGTCGTGACAGCATCGCGTTGCCGTGGCTCGTGGTGCTGAGATTCATCCCTGTTGGGGCGTGGTGGGGGCGCAGCCAGTGTGTGCCCAGGGATGCGCTTGGGACAGATGAGCATCGGCGTTTGCGGGTAAGGTTGAAGTTCAGCCGCAGGCGCTGGGTGGCGCCCATACAGCCCTAACGACCGAGCCGAGCGCCGCGTCTCCTCGCTCTCGCTCTCGCTCTCGCTCTTGCTTTTAAGCGCGCGGTAGCCCAGGCGCCGCAGATCGCGACTTCAGGAGGCCGAGCGCAGGGCTTGCGGAGGGAGGTGACAGGCATGGATGCCTGTC